>SXJQ01000021.1 GCA_005779345.1 Actinomycetota bacterium | reverse complement strand
GGGATCGATCTCGACCTCGGCTTCTTCGGCCGCGCTCGGAAGCCGCTTGTAGGCAGTCACGAGCGCGTTCGCCAGTGCGAGCAACAGGTCGTCCTCGGAGATGCCGCGCTCCACGGCGAGGGCTCGCAGCGCCTCCATCATCTCGGGGTTGCTCACGATTGGTGCTCCTTCGTCTTCGGCATGCGGTCCTTGGCCGAGCGCTGCTTGGACCCGCCGGGCTTGCTGCCCTTGCCCGGGCGCGGCGACGGGCCCCACTCGAACACGGTGCGGGCCCCGCTGATCTCGTCGATCGCGAGCCGGTGGGTGGTGCCGTCGTCGGCGACGAGCTCGACCGAATCGGCGGTGGCGTCGACGAGCAGACCGTGCAGCCGCACCGTCGCTCCGTCGGTCGCGTGCTTGACCGAGACGCGCTCGCCGCGCGCACCCGCGAAGTGCTCGGGAGTGCGCAGCGAGCGCTCGAGCCCCGGGCTGCTGACCTCGAGCTGGAAAGCGCCGTCGACGAGGTCTTCGACCACCGGATCGAGTTCTCGGGTGAGCGCCGTGAGGACCGCGATGTCGACACCCGCCGTGGCGCTCGAACCGCTCGCCACCGTGACGCGCACGATGCGCGCGCGGCCCTCGGTGACCACCTCGACGTCGTAGAGCGACAGGCCGTTGTTCGCGACCAGGGGCGCGACGACACGCGCGATGCGTCCGCTGTCGATCGCCACGTCTGTCCTCCCTCTGGTCGCAAGAATCCCGGTCGCAAGAAAGCCCGGCTCGGCTCACAAAAAAACGTGGGCGTGAGCCCACGTCCCCGTCGACCGGGGGGTCGACACACACTCGGAACCGAACGGGCCGATGGTACCAGCCCGACTCGGTCGAGTGAGGAGCGACATGCGGAGGGAGCATTGGGTGATCCCTACCGATTTCGGAGGTTCTGCCTCGCACCGACGAACGCGTCGGCCCCCCACCCGGGGTCGTCAGGCGTTCGTGTACGGCCGCGCGAGGACGGCCTTCCACGAGTTCACCGAACGGCTGCTCGACTGGATGCGCCAGTCGCACGCGGCCGACGAGCCGTCGATGCTGTTGAACCACAGCACAGTCGTGAACTGGCTCCAGGCCGGCGTCTGGAGTGTGTCGACCATGTTCTTGATCCAGTCGGCCTTGCGCGCGACGACGGCGGGATCCTCCACGCTGCCGACCTCGCCGATCAGGAGCGGCTTCTTCGGGTGCGCCGCACCGAAGTCGCGCAAGCCCGAAAAGATCGTCGTGAAGCTCCGCCAGGTCTCGGTCGAGCGACGGCAGTTGGACCAGTTGAATCCGTCGGCACCGATCACGTCCACGTACTTGTCGCCGGGATACCACCGGCTCGCCTGCTTGGCGCCGGTCTCGTAGAACGACCACGCCGAAGGGACCCACGCCAACTTGACGTTGCTCGCGCCCTCCGCGTCGATGATCGCACCGACACGATTGAACGCGGCGCGGTACTGCACGTCGGTCTCGCCGGCGCCGTAGTTGCCGGTTTCTTCGAACTCGGCGTTGAACGTGACCGTCACGGCCGCACCGAAGGCCTTGAACTTGCGCACCCAGGCGACGACCTCGTTGTAGAGCGCCGACCCCGGCTGCGCGGCGGCGATGTCGGCCCACTTGATCACCGTGCCGTTCTTGCGGCGCGTCTCGAGGTTCGCCACGATCCGCGTACCGCGGTCGCGCAACTTCACCTCGTCGCTCGCGGGGAAACCGGAGTCCCAGCGGTAGTAGAGCCGCACCGCGTCGAGCTTGCGACCCGAATAGGTGCTCTCCCAGCCGACCACGGAGTTGTAGGTGGTGTACCCCTGCTGGTACGGCACGTACGCGCCCATCCAGATCCGATCCGCAGCCGGGTCGTCGGGAGTCAGGCAGCCCGCGAGGACGCTGGCCGACGCGACGAGCAGCGCGAGCGGCGCGAGCGCCCGGGCGCGCCCCCGACGGTGCGGGACGTGATTGCGATGGATCCAGGTCATGTTCTGGTCGACTCCTGGTCGGCGTGTGCGAGCCACGGCAGCGAACGACCGAGCAATGCCTCCGACGCCTCGACGTCGGGGCGGAGCAGGTCGGTCAGCTGCCGGCGCAGCGCAGCGGACATCTCGGGTGCGGTCTCGGCGTTGTGGGCCTCGGTGCTCGCGAGGGGGTGGCGGGCCAGCCCGAGCGCGTCGGTGACGCGGTCGTAGAACGCCTGCGGCGCGGCGTACATCTCCTCGCTGACGCCGACCAGCACGCGGTCGCGACCGAAGGCTGCGAACCAGCGTTCGAGCATCGGCGCATATCGGCTCTGGTCGACATAGGACTGGTGGCGATGCGCGAAGCTGACATAGCTCGGGTCGGCGAGGATGCGCTCGGTCTCCCCTGCGCATCGTTCCGCCTCGGCCTCGATCGCGTCGGCGAACGGCAGCGACTCGGTGTGCTTCGATCGTTCCTTCCAGTGCGAGAAGGCGCGCTCGACGGGATCGCGCAGCACCACGAGGATCACGGCGTCGGGAACGGTACGCGCCGCGCGCACGGGTGCCCACGGGTGGTACAGGTAGTAAGGGGTTCCTTCACCGGCGACGACGCGCCCGCCGACGCGAGCGGCAGCGGCAGCGCGCGCGTGACGCGTCGGGAAGTGCGAGCGGTACCACCGCTCACCGCGCCCGTACTGCTCGTCGAAGTAGTACATGCCCTTGCGCTTCTCGGCCGCAGGGAACAGGGGGAGCACCGCGGGATGCTCCTGCAGGTAGCGCCACAACGAGGTGGTGCCGCCGCGTTTGGCACCGACCAACAAGAAGTCGGGGAGCGGGCGCCGGTCCGCGGTGAAGACACCGCCGCGGCGGATCGCCCACTTCGCCGCCTCCCGCGCTGCCTGGACGGCGATGGGTCGCTGGATGCGTTGCTCGCTCATCCCGACCTCCCTGTCGACCGGACGCTCCGACGATCGAATCGGGCACCGCGCAACGTTGCTCGCGCGCCACACCGACTTCGGTCGTATCGATTTCGACTTCATCGATTTCGACTTCATCGATTTCGAATTCACCGATTCCATCGGCGCTCGAACGGAAGGCCGAAGGGTACCGGAGCTCGCCGCCGAAATCATGGATCGTCACCGCGCTGCCACGTTGCGCGTTCGCACTCGGGCGCAATGTACCGAGATGCGCAGAACATCCGAGTCGTGCACGGCGCGGCCACCGCGACCGCCGTTACTGGTTCGCGATCATCTGGAGGTTGAACGACAGGTCCGAGCTGCCCGCCCACTGCTGGTGGACCTCGACGGCGACGACGTTCTGGCCCGCGACCAACGCGCTCGCCGGAACCGTGAAGGCGGTCCACGCGGCTTCGGCGGCACCTTCGACGTTCGTCGTCGCCCGGGTGGTGTTCACGATGGTTCCGGCCGGGAGGTTCGACCGGACGAGTTCGACCCCGTTCAGGTAGACGACGGCACCGTCGTCGCGCTGGAGCAACAGCGTGAGCGATTGCGCACTCGCCGGATTCGCGACCGCGAAGGTCGACCGGAAGTACGTGGTGATGTACTTCGCGGCGGCGTTCGGACCGAACGATACGACCGTTTCCTCGTCGCCGTCGCCGTATCCGAACTGGCCCGTCCCCGACAGCCAGGTCGACGCGTCGAAGCCGACGGCCCGCCACGCCGTTCCCTGGTTGCTGCCATTGTCGAGGTACCGCCAGGTCGCGTCGGTTGCGATCAACGTTGCCGTCGTCGGCAAGGTCGCCGCGACGAGCGGGTCCGAGGGCACCGATCGATTCCCGGCACCGTCGAGCGCGACGACGACATAGGTCGCTGCGGTGTTCGGCGGACGCCCGGTGTCGACCCAGCCGGTCGCGGTCGTGCTCGCGACGACGATGTCGTTGCGGCGGACCTCGTAGCCGGTGACCCCGACATCGTCGATCGCCGCGTTCCACGAGAGCGTGATCGTGCTGCTGGTCGCGCTCACCGCGCGCAGCCCGGTCGGCGCGCTCGGCGGGAGGTCGGAGACGAAGGCGAGCGTCGTCACGACGAGGGGCGCCGACGGCGTCGACCCGTTCGCGGCCGCGTCGAGCGCGACCACCGTGTATTCGTACGGCGTCTCGGGGGTGAGGTCGACATCGACGAACGTCGTGGCCGTCGCGGTCCCGACCTCGAGACCGTCGCGCAGGACGCGATACCCCGAGACGGCGACGTTGTCGCTCGCCGGGTCCCACGCGATCGTGACGCGCACGTCGGTCACCGCGGTGGCCACGAGGCCCGCGGGGACCGACGGTGCGGTCACATCGGGGGTCGTTCCCAGGGCCGGGGCCGAGGGGGCCGACTCGCGTGCCGCGGCGTCGATCGCCGTCACCGTGTACTGGTGCGTCGTTCCGTCGGCGAGGTCGGCGTCGGTGAATCCCGGCGTCGGTGTCGTCGCGACCGCCGCGCCGTCGCGCGCGACGCGGTATCCGCCCACCGCACCCGCGACCGGGTCCCAGCCGAGGGTGATCGAGTTCGGCGTGGTCGCCGTCACCGCGAGGTTCGCGGGTGCGAGCAGACGCGTGGTCGCGACGGCCGCGCCCGACGGCGGCGAGACGTTTCCGGCCGCGTCGCGAGCGATGACCTCGTACGTATAGGCCGTCGCGGCGGCGAGTCCGGTGTCGAGATGCGCAGGGCCCGCGACGGTCGCGATCGGCAGACCGTCGCGCAGGACGATGTAGTCCTCGACGCCGACGTCGTCGGTCGACGCGTTCCAAGCGAGCGACGCGGTCGACGCCGATGTGTCGGCGACGTGGAGCGACGTGGGGGCCGATGGCGGCGCGACATCGGCGGCCCCGAGCGTCGCGTCGAGCTCGAGTGCGAAGCTGATGTCGGAACTCCCGCCGGAGTTCTGGTGGATCTCCACCGCGATGGTGTTCGTTCCCGCGACCAGACGCGCGGGATCGATCGCGAACGCCACCGGCGTTCGCTCGTTGACGCCGTCGACGACCCCGTTCGCATACGTGGCCGACGTGATGGTCCCCGCCGGCAGGTTCGACCGCAGCACCTCGGTGCCGTTGACATAAACGACCGCGCCGTCGTCGCGGATCAGTCGCGCGGCGAGACTCAACACGCGCGCGGGATCGGCGACGTCGAAGGTGCGCCGGAAGTAGGTCGTGCGGTACTTCGCCGCCGCGTTCGGCCCGAACGACACGACGGTGGCCTCGTCGCCGTCGCCGTACCCCAACTCCTGCGCGCCGCTCGCCCAGCTGCTCGCGTCGAAGCCGGCGGTGCGCCACGCAGTGCCCTGGTCGGACCCGTTGTCGCGGTAACGCCAGATCGCGCCGGGAGCCACGTAAGCGACCGGAGTTCGAGCGACGAACGCCGCGCTCGGAGCCGATTCGTTGCCCGCGACGTCGACAGCTTGCACGACGTACTGGTACTCGGACCCGCCGACGGCGGTGGCGTCGACGAAGCTCGTCGTCGTCGCGAATCCGATCTGCACGCCGTCGCGCAAGACCCGGTACCCCTCGATCGCGGTGTTGTCGGTCGAGGCGCCCCAGGTGAGCGCCACGCTCGTCGCCGTCACGGTTCCGGTGAACGGCGACGGAGCGCTCGGCGCGACGCCGTCGGGCCCGAAGATCGAGGGCAGGATCGCGACGCCCTGCTGGTTGACCCCGTTCACGCGCGTGAACTCGCCACCGATGACGAGCTGATCGTAGGTGGATGCGATGTCCCAGACACCCCAGAAGCTGTTGATCGTCGGCAGGAACGCCGTGTCGAGCGCGCCCGTCTGCGCGTCGGCGGCGCGCATCCGCACGTCGAAGTTTCCGGCGAATCCTTCGTGGAATCCGAAGTACACCTCGCCGCCGGCATACCGAACGGTCTGCACGTCGCCCTCGGCGACCTGGAACCACTGTCGCTGACCGGTGACGGCGTTGTAGGAGGTGGCCTGGTTGCCGTAGCCCCCCTGCGCCGCGAAGACGCGCGTTCCGTCGGGCGAGACGTCGAGGTCGAGGATCTGGTAGGTGAGGTACTGGAACGTGATCGGGCGGATGGTGCCGGTGCGGGTCAGCGCGGCGAGCCAGGAACGGGCGGTACCGGCGATGTTCGCGAAGTTGCCGCCGACGTAGACCGTCTGCTGGTCGGGCGAGAACGCGAGCGCGTTCACCGTGTTGTCGGCGCCGGGATTGAACGGGTCGAGCGCGCCCGTCGTGGTGTCGAAGGCCGCGAGCCGCGAGCGCGGCTGGTTCGCCGCGATCGAGAACGTCCCGCCCGCGAAGAGGCGGTTCTCCGAGATCCCGATCGCATAGGCGATGCCGTTGACGTTCGCGGTCCACGCCGACACCGCTCCGGTCGCGAGGTCGACCTTGGCGATCCGCGACCGGGCGAGACCTCGGATCGTGGTGAAGGAACCACCGACGTAGAGCGCCGTGCCGTCGGTGGCGAGCGACCGGACCACGTTGTTCGTGTCGGCGCTGAACCCGGTCCGGAGCACACCGCTCGCCCGGTCGAACGCGGCGAGGGTCACCCGGCCGACCACGGGGGTGCCATTGGGGCCGCGCACCTGGGTGAAGGTCCCGCCGACGTAGATCGTGTCGCCGACGACGAGGACCGCACGCACGATGCCGTTGGTCTGATAGCCCGCGAGTGGTGTCGCCCGGTACAGGATGGTCGCGGCGTCCGCGCGCGGCGCGAGGACCGCGGAGCTCACGACCCCGACGACGCCTGCGACGACGAGCGCCGCGACGGCACGCACGTACGCAGCACGACTGCGCCGGCCTCGCGCCCCGACTGACCCCACCCTGCACACTCCGCGAACTGCGTCGCGCGCGCACGTCCTGTGCTCCGCGCGCCGTCTCGTACACCCCACCGCCACCATGCGGACGAGCGGAGGCTAACCGGAAATTCGCTTCAGTGCTCGGGCGCGCCGCTGCGCCTTCGCCGGGCGAACACCGCGTCGTACTCGCGCCGCGACACGCCGACCGCGATCGCGACGACCAGCACCTGCGGCAAGAGCCCGTAGTAGGGCAATTGGGTCACGAAGATGATGACCACGAGATGCGCGAACATCGAGGTCTGCGTCGGCGCCCGCGCGGTGCCCAGGACCGCGAAGGTCGCGAAGGCGAGCAAGAAGATCAGTGCCGGGAAACCGTGCACGAACATCGAGTACCAAACGAGACCGTGGGTGCCGAGCTGCTTGCCGAGCCCGATGTCGATCGTCGTGCCCCAACCGACGAGCGGCGACTTCTGCGCGTAGTCGAACGCGGCCTCGTACAGCGCGACCCGGGTCGAGTTGCTCTGGTCCTGGTCCTCGAAGCGTTCGCGCACCGTCGCGCCGAGCGGTGACAACAGGACCGCGTTGAGCACGATGACGAGCGCGATCCCGACGCCGATGATCATGCGGAGGTCGCCCCGCAGGGCGCGGCGCGCCGCGAGGTACACGACCGCGACCGTGAGGCTGAGCCACAGGCCTCGGTTCACCGAGACCACGATCGGGACGACCGCCGCGACCGCGAGCATCCAGCCGACCCGACGTCGCCGTGGATCCACGGCGACGAGCCAGTCGAGGGCGAAGAACGGCGTCAGCAGACCGACGGTGGAACCCCAGCCGTTCGCGTACGCCATCGGCGCGGCCGGCCGAGCCGCCTCGATCGTGACGAGCGTCTGCAACTCGGCGAATCGCAGCCGCGTCAGGTCGAAGAAGAAGGGGTTGCTCACGATCGGGCCGGGCGCCGCGATCTGGAACGGCGACGCCACCGACAGGCGGGGAAACAGCATCGCGAGGTAGCCGAATCCGATGAGCGCGATCCACAGCCGCGACATGTGCCGGACGAGCGTCGCGTTCGAGAACTCGGACTGCGACGTGTTGACGATCCACAGCAGCGTCGCGAACGTCGACGCGAACAGCAGGAACCGGTACGAGAAGAGAGGAAGTTCGCTCGGAGTCAGACGCAGGGCGCCGAGCGGGATCCACACGACGAGCAGGCCGAGCGGAACCGCGGCGACCGGGACCCGCAGGTTTCGTTGTTCGAGGAGTTGGGCCCCGAACACGAACGCGGGCACGACCCACACGAACGCGTGCAACCCGAGGAAGAACATGAGGGGCATTCCCGTCCCCACGAGCGCGAGCGGCCAGCCCGCGGGAGCGAGACCCGGCTGGGTCAGCGCGGCACGCGCCGCGACCGGACGCGGCGCGATCGTCGCGGTCAACCCGGGCCCCACACGAGGTCATCGATCAACGCACCCACCCGCGCGACGCCCGCGGGGACACCGTCGTCGTCGGGAACGAATCGGTACCGCGCGTTGTCGGCGACGACGGCGTCGAGCGCCGCGCCCAACGTCACTTCGTCTTCGGCGAGCGCCACGAGCCCGGTCTGGGCGAGCTGACGAGCGAACGCGACCTGGTGGTCGTCGACCACCTCGTGCAGGACGCTCCGACGCGGTACGGCGATCGGCCGGACGCCCGCGAGCCGACACTCCATGATCGTGCCCGGCCCGCAGGTGACCACGGCGGGGACGCACCCGAGGAGTTCGCCCATCCGCTCGGCCGACACGTCGGCGACGGCGAGCGCGCGTCGGGGTGCCCGCGAACTGCCGTGCTGCACGAGCACGGCGACATCGGGATGCAGCTCGCACCACGCATCGATCCAGTCGACGAGGCGGTCGAATCGGTGGTGGTCGGTCCCGAGGGTGACGAACACGTACGGGATCTCCATGGCCGCCTCAGTAGACCGACCCGGCGAGCACCGCGCCGCGATAGAGGTCGAGTTGTCCGGGCCACTGGACGAGCATCAGGTCGGTCCGCGGGCGACACAGCCGCGCGGTCATCGTCGCCGAATCGACCCGGTCGTACACCTCGAGATACGCGGTCTTGCATCCGAACCAGCGAGCGAGCCAGAAGAACGGCACCGCGAGCCCGGCACCGTCGCTCACGATCACGTCGGGACGCTCACGGCGCAACACGGTGTAGGCCAGCCGCGCATTGCGGGCGAGGTTGGGCAGGTTCCGGGTGGTCGGGTGGTGGCCGAAGTGCACCCGTTCGCCGGCGAGCCGCGTGCGCGCGTCGGGCTTGTCGAACGTGACCCAGGCCCGCTCGTGCGCGGACCACCACGGCTCGAGGCGGTGCAACTGCGCGAGATGACCGCCGGAGGAACAGACGAGGAGCACGCGATACGGCGTGCCGCGAGCAACGCGCCGACGCGCTCGGCGAGGTCGCCACGTGGGCTGTCGCGTCACGACGCGCTCGTCCCGATCGCCCTCGGCGCCCCGATCACCACCGTGGTGGGACCGGGTCGATCACGACCCCGGCGATGTCGGCACCGACGCCCCGCAACGCTTCGATCGAGTCGGACAGCCGCTTGCGACGCTCGCTCGTCGGGTCGAACGTGAGGAGTACCGCGTCGACCTCCGAGCCGAGTTCGAGCGCGTCGACCGACTCCGACAGCGGCGGCCCGGGAATCAGTACGATGTCGTAACGCTCCGCCAGCGACTCGACGACTGCGACGAGTCGGGTCGGGTCGACCGCTCCCGTCTCGGCCGTCGCGATGCGGCTCCACGGCATCACGGCGACCGCGTCGCGGTCGGCGAGACCGTCGATCGCGGGGACGTCGCGGCGATGATCCGGCCAGATGAGCAAGACGCTCCAATCCGCCTGCGCGAGGCTCACCGCGAGGTTCGCAGCGAGCGCCGCCGGCGCCGCGGCATCCACGCTGGACGCGATCAGCAGCCGGCCGATCTTGGCCGGGCGCCGCGGCCACAGCCGGAGACGGAGTTGGCGGTACGCGTCGGCGACGGGTCCGCGGCTCGCGAGTTGGAGCGGGCGCACCTCGGGTGCGCCCGAGCGGCCGGGCCGGGTCGCGGCGGCACGCCCGGGCCGCGCCGGGACCTCGGCGAGCGGGGCGAAACCGAAGTCCTCGACGAAGTCGTCGCGGCGGCGAGCGAAGCGATCGGTGCGGTGTCGCACCAGTGCGACCGCGAGGCCGCCGAACAGGCCGAGCATCGCCATCGCAACCATCGTCACGGGCGTGGAGACGCCGTCGGGTGCGCTCGGCAATCGCGCCGGCTTGATCACCTCGCCGGGGTCGATCGCGATCGACTGGATCTCGGCTGCGTCGGCCTCGTTCTGTCGCAACTGCGACCGCAGGTCGCTCAGCTCGTTCAGCAAGGTCGGGGAGTTCGGGTTGGCGTCGAGCCGGTTCGTGACGTCGTCGATGCTCTCGCCGAGCGCAGCGGCCGTGACGGCGAGACTCGCGAGCCGAGCGTCGCGCGATCGTTCGGCCTGCGCCCGCTTGTACTCGAGGTACGCGTCGGCGAACGCCCGCGCGCCGCCTTGCGCGGCCTCGGGGGTCGCGGCCACGAACGAGGCGTTGAGGATCTGGGTGTCGGGGGGGTTCTCGACGGTGAGGTGGCGGATCAACTGGTCGGCGGTCTCACCGTTGTCGATCACCGGTGCCGCCAACTCGGCGACCACCGTGGAGTCCATCAGGCTCGCCTCGGTCGCGGCGTTGATCTGCTTGGTGATGTCGCCCGACACGAACGGGTCGGCGGTGATCGGTTTGATCTGCACCGACGAGGTCGCGGTGTAGGAGGCCGAGGCCGAGAACGCGTAGCCCGCGCCGAGCGCGAGACCCGCGGCGGCGCACGCAGCGATGATGACGCGGCGGCGCTTGAACACCGACAGGTAGTAGGCGGCCGAGAAACCGGTCTCGATGTCGGGAGATGCCATGCCGGGCTCCACAGGGGTCACGGGTGAAACTGGTCGAGGCGCTTGGCCCGACGTTCAGCTGGTCTGGTCGGCCGACGACCCCGCGCGCCGCCACGAGCCGTCAACTGTACGCGTCGGCCTCCGCACGATCGCCCTGAAGAGGACTTCCAACTGCACGTCCGCACCGAATCTCCGCAGAATGCACACATAGGCGCCCGTGGCCGCTGCGGCCGCGACGCCGAGCGCGGCCAGGCGGTCGCCGAACCCCACTCGCGCGACGAGCGCGAGTGGCAGGTACGCGGCGGTCGCGGCAACGGCGGCGATCAGCGGCCCGCGACCGAACGGGCTGACGCCGAGGGTGCGGCGCGATTGCCACGCGGGGAGCACGGCGGCGATGACGATCGTCGTCCCCCAGACGGCGGCCGCCGCCGGAATGCCGTAGAGCGGCACGAACAGCAGGTTGCCGCCGACGTTGACCACCACGGCGACGAGCGTGTTGAACAGACTCTGGCGCGACCGGCCACTCATCAGCACGACCGTGTCGGACGGTCCGAAGGGTGACGCCAGGAGCATCGCGATCGACAGGAACAGCAGCGCCGACCGCGCTGCCAGGAACTCCTCGCCGAAGACACCCAACAACGCACCCGGGAACGTCATCACGAGCAGGTAGACGGGCCACACGACGGCGGTCTGCCAGGCGGCGGCCGTCGTGAGCAGCCTCGATGCCTCCCGCCGGTCGGCGCGCGCGAGCAAACCGCTGATCCGCGGCCCGAGCACCTGCATGATGGCCTCCGACGCGAACAATCCGACGAGCAAGTACCGCGTCCCCGTCCCGTAGATGCCGGCCTCGGTCGTTCCGAGGATCGCCGCGATCAGCAGCGTGTCGAACCACAGGATCGTGACCTGGAAGACCTGCCCGAGCGAGCGCGGCAACGAGAAGGCGAGGAACGACCGGGTGATCCCGAGATCGATCCGCCGCCGTTGCCCGACGCCTGCCGACTCGGCAAGCTGCATCAACCGCCGGCCCACGACGACCGCCGGGACGAGCGCGAGCAACTGCACGCCGGCCCAGACGAGCAGCGCGGCGCGGACGTCGCCACCGAAGACCACGACGCCGAGCACCGCGGCGACTTGCGCGCTCGACTTGGCGATCTTTTCGATCACCACCTGCGGCACCATCGTGTCGAAACCGCGCGTCCCCTGGATCACGACCGAATAGGCAGCCGCGAACGGCAGGAACGGCGCCAGCGATCGCAGCAGCGAGGCGATCCGATCGACGTCGCCCCCGGTGGCGAACAACTGGGCCAGGCCCGGAGCGACGACCCAGAGCGTGCCGCAGGCGACGACCCCTGCCGCGAGCGCGCCCCCGACCGCGACCATCGCGATCGCGTGCAACTCATGGACATCGCCCGTGGCGCGTCGGTGACTCACCGTCCGCACCAACCCAGTGGCGCCGCCGAGTTCGCAGACCTTGGCGAGGATGTTGAACACGACGATCGCGGTGATGAACTCGCCGGCGCGTTCGGCACCGAGCCCGTTGGCGACGACTGCGAGCAGGAGGAACTGGGTGGCGCCATAGACCACGGCACCGACCAGGTTGAGCGCGCCGCCACGCGCGACGGCCTCGAGATTCCGCTGATCGTCGGCGTCGGCGGACCACGACCTCGGGGTGGCGCCCCCGGACTCGTCGTGGTCGTCGTCGGTGCTCGTCACCGGATCCCTCGGGGCACGCGCCCGCCCCCCTCGGGGCGGAGCAGCAGCGCCGCCGGGACGTCGCAGACGGGCTCGCGGGCGGCGCCCGCCGCGACCGCGACCTCCGCACGCAGGCGGACCTCGAGGCGGTGCGCGGCCGCGATCGCCGCGATCGCCGCGTCGTCGAGCCCGAGCTCTTCGAGCCGACCGCGCGCTGCCCGTGCTGCGTCGAGCATCGCGTCGGCCGCGGCGCGGCCCGCCACGACATGGGCGAGCTGGTAGTGCCAGTGGAGCGCATCGAATCCCAGCGGTGCCGGCGACCGGCTGTACTCCCAATCCCACACCCACAGCGCGCCCGACCCCGGCGTGCCCGACCGAGGCATTTCGGGGTCGCGAGCCATGTTCCACGGCACCCAGTCGCCGTGCCAGCGGCCGAACTCCAGTTCCGTGGCACCGTGCGTCTCGACGAGTTCGTCGAGGACGGAGTCGAGTTCGCCCGCGACCGGGTCCGGGAGGGATCCGATCGCGGCACGCGCGCGGGCGACCGCGACGCTCGCGCCGAGCGCCGTTCGTTCGAGAGCTCCGTCGAGGCAGGCCACCTCGCGCAGCACGGCCGCCGAGGGAACGAAGTCGGCGGAGAGGCGCTGCACCCGCGGCGGCATCGGTGCGGTGACGCACACCTCGAGGTCATCGCTCGTCCCCGCGGCCAGCAGACGGGGGGCGCGCAGCGTCGCGAGCCCCACGGTCCGGACGAGGGCCGCCGCCTCCGCCGCAACCTGTGTTCGGGTCACCGGGTCCCAGCCCAGCTTGGCGTACCCCACGGCCGTGCCGTCGGGCCGGAAGAGCTGGAGCACCGGGGTCGCGAACGCCCCCGACCGTCGGAGGCCGCATGCGAACACGAGCGCGGGCTCGTCGAGGCGCTCGCGCAACCACGCGACGAGTGCACCGTCGCCGATGGCGGCGCGCGGCACGGGGAGCAGCGAGAGCGCACCCGCCCGGCCGCCGGC
>SXJQ01000222.1 GCA_005779345.1 Actinomycetota bacterium | reverse complement strand
TGGGCTTCTTGCCGCAAGTGCAGAAGATCTTGTACCGGATCCCGACCAACCCGCAGACGATGCTGTTCTCCGCCACGCTCGACGGCGGTGTCAACGCGATCGTCAACCGGTACATGAAGGATCCGGTCAGCCACGAGGTCGCGTCGAGCGAGGTCACGGTCGACGAGATGCAGCACCGCTTCCTGCTCGTGCACGACATGGACAAGGTCAAGGTCGCGGCCGCGATCGCGCACGGTCACGGACGCACGCTGCTGTTCACTCAGACCAAGCGCGCCGCCGACCACCTCGAGCGCGATCTTCGCCGTGAGGGGGTCAGCGTCGCGGCGATCCACGGCGACCTGCGCCAGACCGCGCGCGAAAAGGCGCTCGCCGACTTCGCGAGCGGGCGGATCGAGGCACTCGTCGCGACCGACGTCGCGGCCCGCGGGCTCCACATCGACGGCGTCGACGTGGTCGTCCACTGGGACCCGGCCGAGGACCACAAGAGCTACCTGCACCGCAGTGGTCGCACGGCACGTGCGGGCGAGAGCGGCGTCGCGGTGACCCTCATGTTGTGGAACCAGGAGAACAGCGTCCGGTTCCTCATGCGTCGCCTGAACATCGACGAGCCCATCGTCGAAACGTTCTCCAACAACCCGGTCCTCGCCGACCTCGCGTCGTGGCATCCCGACCCCGAGGAAGCCTCCGCCTGAGCGGGCTCAGCGACCGGAGAAGCGCGGTTCGCGCTGCTCCATGAATGCTGCCATTCCCTCCTGGAAGTCTCGGCTCGCCATGAGCGGCGCGAGTTGGAGCAGCACGTGGTCGGAGTGCGCTTGGAACGTCTCGTCGAGGCCGTGGCGGAACAACCGCTTCATCGCTGCGATCGCGAGCGGCGCGTTCGCTGCGATCTCCAGCGCCCACTCGCGCGCGAGCGCGAGCGCGTCGGGCGCGACGGCATTGATGATGCCGACCTGCTCCGCCCGCTCCGGCGAGAGGTCGCGACCGAGGAACGAGATCTCCGCCGCGCGCGCCCAGCCGACGAGGCGCGGGAGATACCAGGTCCCACCGCTCTCGGGCACGATGCCGCGCTTGGCGAACCCGGGGACGATGCGCGCGTCGGATTGCGCGATCCGCAGGTCGCAGCCGAGCGCGAGGTCGAGCCCGTAGCCGGCGACCCCACCGTTGATCGCGGCGATCACGGGCGTGTCGATCTCGTGGAGCACGACCGTCGGCAGGTCGCGGATGTTCGCGTTGACCGCGCCCGCTCCCTGACCGACCTTGCCGCCGCCGCCGATGCCGGTGCCGGCGAGCGCGTCCTTGATGTCGAGGCCCGCGCAGAACCCCTTGCCCGCGCCGGTCAGCACGATCACCCGCACGTCGCGGTCGCGTTCGGCGCGCTGGAGGCAGGCGGTGAGCTCCATCAGCATCTGCACCGAGATCGCGTTACGCCGGTGCGGACGGTTGAGGGTGAGGGTCGCAACGTGGTCCGCGACGTCGTAGAGAACCTCGGGGGCCTGGGCGTCGGTGTGCTGTTCGGGCGTGGCGGTGTCGGTCATGGACCGAGTTTCTACCGCCTCGGCGTGGTGGGGGGCCCGTCGTCCCAGCCCGGCCATTCTTCCCAGCCCTCGTCGGGAGGTGCGTCGACGGGACCGTCGGTACGCCGCACCCGAACGTGCGACTGCACCGGTGGGCCGACGCGAGTGCCGGTGCGGTAGCGGCCGTCGACCACGGGCAGCGAGCCGCGTCGCATCATCGTGGCCCGTTCTCGCTGTGCGAGACGCCGCGCGCGCTTGCGCGCCTTGATCTGCTCGCGCCGGGCGACGAACGCGCCGAGGAGCAGCACGACGATCGCGATCGGGACGAGCGGCAACCCGCCGCCACCGCCACCCTCGTCGGCCGCGGCCGCGGTGCTCGTCGTCGCATCAGCCGTGCTGTCGGTCGCCGCGGCCACCGCCGAGTCGCCCGAACCCTCGGCCGTGGCGCCGGTGGCGCCGCTCGCGATCGTGCTCGTGGTCACGAACGGTTCGACGCCGAGGTCGGCGACCGTCGTGGTCGCGCCGACGGCGGCCTGGCCGGTGACGAGCGCCAGGAACTCCTCGCGGTCGCGCTCGCGCTGGGCCCGCACGCTCACCGCCACGGGCGGGAGTTGCTCCCCGGTTCCCTCGGCGCCGGCCGCGGTCTCGAACCCGACATCGAGGAGGTACTGCGTCCATGCGTAGGTGTCGGGAGTGTTCATCACGACGACGATCACGCTGCGGTTCCCGCGCGTCGCGGTCGCCGCGAGCGTGTTGCCGGCGAGGTTCGTTCCCCCGGTCTTGAACCCGTTGACTCCGGCGATCGCCCGTGAACCCTCGGGCAGCGCCTTGTTGTGGTTCAACAACGAGAACCGTGCCGCGGGCCCGTCGAACTCGTAGTTGCGGGTCGCAGCCCAGCGCGCGAGGTCGGGGACGGATCGCGCGTTGCGAATCGAGATCGCGACGTCGAACGCGCTCATCCGCGGTCCGCCCCGGAACGACGTGGCGTCGTCGAAGCCCGCAGGGTCCGACAACGACGAGTCGTTCATGCCGTAGCGCTTCGCCGTCGCGTTCAGCAGGTCGGCGAACCCGCCGAGATCGCCGCCCGTCGTCTCCGCGATCGCATACGCGATGTCGTTGCTCGACACCATGAGCAGCGCGGCGAGCGCGTCGTCGAGTCGGTAGCGCTCACCGGCGAGCGCGCCCAGTTTCGACGGAGGCTGCGACGCGGCGAGTTCGCTGATCTCGATCTGGGTGTCGGCCGGAAGCCGCTCGACCGCGACGAGCGCGGTCATCACCTTGGCCATGCTTGCCGGTGGGTACGGCGTGTGGGCGTCCTTCGCGGCGAGGACGCGACCCGTCCCGGCGTCGACGACGATCCAGGCGGTCGGCTCCGTGACGCCGATTGGTGCGGTCGCCGCCCCCGCGCCCGGCGCGGGGACCGCGACCGTCGCCGTCGCGATCGCGACGGCGAGCAGGGGAGCGACGAACAGGAGGGGGAGACGGCGTCGGGAGCCCGGCATGACCGGCCCAGGGTAGGGGGTCGGCGTCGCGGTACCCGGGCGCCGCGCAATCGTTCCGGCCCGAATCGTTCCGGTATCGGGCCGTGTACATGCGAGGATGAGGTTTCGCGCCGGGAGTACCAGGAGCCATCACGTGTCGCGCATCGCCGCCCGCATCGCCGCCATCCAGGAATCGGCCACGCTCGCAGTCGACGCCAAGGCCAAGGCGCTGCAAGCGGCCGGTGAGCCCGTGATCGGGTTCGG
>SXJQ01000221.1 GCA_005779345.1 Actinomycetota bacterium | reverse complement strand
AGAACCCCGACATCGCCGAGCTCGCGCGCGGCAAGGCGGGGCGCCTGATCGGTTCGCTCGCGGGATTCCTCGCCACACTCAAGGGTCTCCCGCTGTCGTACAACCGCGACCTCCAAGAAGACAAGGAGCCGCTGTTCGACGCGTTCGACCAGTGCTCGCGCGCACTCGTCGCGCTGACCGGTCTGCTCGACACCGCGACGCTCCTCGAGGATCGGACGACCGCGGCTGCCGACGCGCCGACGATGGCCGCGACCGACATCGCCGAGTGGCTCGTCGGCTGCGGCACACCGTTTCGCGAGGCGCACGCGATCGTCGGCGCGGTCGTGCGCCAGTCGCTGGAGCGGGGCGTCGCGCTCGAAGAGCTCGTCGCGACGCACCCCCAACTCGGGCCCGACGCCGTCGCCCTGCTCGCGCCGGGCGCGCCGGTCCGGCGGCGTACTTCGCCGGGGGCGGGCGGTCCCGACGCCGTCGCCAAACAACTGCTCCTCGCCAAGGATCGGCTCGCGGACCGTCGGGCCCGGCTCGCACGCTGAGCCCCGGCCGCTGACCTGTCAGCCGGTGGCCTGTCAGCCGGTGCCCTGCTAGGTCGGGTTCACCCAGACGCGCACCGTCGCGCCCTCGTCGACGCGGAGGCCGGCCCCCGGTGATTGCTGCCAGATTCGGCCGCGTCGGTCGACGTCGTTGGGCGGCGGTTCGGCCTCGCGCACGAATTCCACCTGGAGTCCCGAGCCGGCAGCGAGCGCGATCGCTTCGTCGCCGAGCAAGCCGAGCAGATCGGGGACGGCGACGACATCGGGGGCGCCTCCCGCGACGGTGAGGCGCACGGTGCTCCCCGCCGCGACCGCAGTGTTGGCATCGGGGCTCTGGGCGAGCACGGTCCCGGGTGGGTACTCGCGATCGGGGACCTCGACGATCTCGACCGTGTAGCCGCCTGCTTCGAGGATGTCGGTCGCCGCCTCCACCGGCAGGCGCACGACGTCGGCGATGGGCGCCTCGGGGGTGAGGCCTCCACCACTCGGGTCGTCGGCGTCGAGATCGGGCAGCGGGAACGACAGACTCGGCTCCTCGGCGAGCGCGCCTTCCATGTACAGGGCGAAGATGCGCGCCGGCCACGTGCCTCCGGTGATCTTCTCGCGCGTCCGCGGCGGGAGCATCGGTTCGGGCGTGACGAAGCCGACCCAGACCGCGGTCGTGAGCTGGGGCGTCGAGCCGACGAACCACGCGTCCTTCCAATCGTCGCTCGTCCCGGTCTTGCCGGCGACCGGACGCCCGATGCGGGCTTCGGCACCGGTGCCGCGGGTGACGACCTGTTCGAGCACATGGTTCAGGGTCCGCACGATCGTCTCGTCGAACACGCGCTCACGACGGGGGAGTTCCTCGTGCAACACCGTGCCGCGCGCGTCGACGACCTTGGTGACGATGACGGGCTCGGCGTGCAGCCCGTCGGCGGCGAACGTCGAATAGGCCGACGCAAGGTCGACCACGCTCGCCTCGTTGAGGCCGAGCGCGGCCGACGGGTACGGCCGCAGGTCGGAGCGCACACCTGCCGCCGATGCGGTCTCGATCGCGCTCGTTGGAGTGACGGCCATGATGAGCTGCGCGTACACCGTGTTGACCGAGCGCACCGTCGCCTCGAGCAGGTCGAGTTTCCCGAACCCCTCGTCGCCGTAGTTGTTCACGACCCACGGTTCCTGACCGACGAGCGGGATCGTGATCTGCGCGGGGGCGTCGAACTCCCGGTCGAGGGGGATACCCGCCGTGAGCGCAGCGGTGAGGACGAACGGCTTGAACGTCGAGCCGGTCGGTCGCTTTGCCTGCCCGGCGAGGTCGAACTGGGCCCACGGTTCCTCGCCCCAGTAGTCGTGTCCGCCGACGTAGGCGACGACGTGTCCGTTGTCGGGGTCGATCGACACGAGCGACGCCGCCGGGTCGTTCGCGGGGTCGACGACGATGTTGCGCACGGCCGCCTCGGCGATGAACTGACGGCGCAGGTCGAGGGTCGTCTCGATTCGCAGCCCTCCCTGGTAGAGGAGTTGTTCGCGTTCGCTCTCCGTCGTGCCGAACGCGGGGTTGGCGAGGAACCAGCGCTTCACGGCCTCGACGAAGTACGGCGCGGTCGTGTTGCGGCTCCACGAGGTGTTCGAGACCTCGATCGGGGCACGTTTGGCATCGGCGACGTCGGTCGGCGACGCGAAACCGTGCTTCGACATGGCGTCGAGCACCGCGTCGCGCCGCCGGCGCGCCGTGTCGGGATGCGCGATCGGGTCGTAGTCCGACGGAGCGCGCAACACGCCGGCGAGCAACGCCGCCTCGTGCAGTTGGAGTTCGGCGGCGGGTTTGGCGAAGTAGCGATCGGCGGCGGCCTGCGCGCCGTAGGCACCGTTGCCGAAGTAGACCTCGTTCAGGTACCGCTCGAGGATCTCGGCCTTGGTGTATTTGCGCTCGAGTTGGATGGAGAGCACCGCCTCGCGGAGCTTGCGGTGCACGGTCTGGTCGCGGGTGAGCAAGACGTTGCGCACGTACTGTTGGGTGATCGTCGAACCGCCCTCGACGATTCGACCCTCCTCGACGTTCGTCTGGAGCGCGCGCCCGATCGCCTTCAGGTCGACGCCGCTGTCGCGCTCCCAGAAGCGGTGGTCTTCGATGGCGACGACCGCATCGGCGAGCGCCGGCGCCATCTCCGACAGGGCGACGGCCTCTCGGTGCTCGCCGAGATCGAGGCGGGCGAGGAGCGTGCCGTCGGCGGCGAGGATCGTCGAACTCTGGGCCGGGTCGAGCGGCACCGGGTCGAGCGCGGCGGTGTAGCTACACCCCGCGGCGAGCAACGCGAGGCCGAGTGCGGCCGCGCCGAACCGGGCCCGGGCGGGACGCCGACGCCGAACGAGCGCGGTCTCATGCTGCACACCAGTCACATCGGCCACATTCTCGCCCATCCCCAACCACCCGTCCAAGACACCCCTTCGCTAGCCTCCGACACCGTCATGGCCCCCGACCCGTTCCCCGCCCGGACTTCCGCCGCGACCCCAGCCGCGACTCTTCGGGGCGACCAACTCGAGGCCCTCACGCAGGGCGCCGTCGACGTCATCTCTCGGGCCGACCTGGCCCGCAAGCTCGCCCGGGGCACCCCGCTGCGGGTCAAACTCGGCATCGACCCGACCGCCTCCGACATCCACCTCGGGTTCGCCGTCGTGCTGCGCAAGCTGCGCCAGTTCCAGGACTGGGGGCACACCGCGGTGCTGATCCTCGGCGACTTCACCGCCCAGGTGGGTGACCCGTCGCAGAAGTCGGTGACCCGCCCCCGCCTGTCGAAGCAAGAGGTGGATCGCCACGCCGCGAGCTACGTCGACCAGATCACCTGCATCCTCGAACCGACCCGGCTCGAGGTCCGACGCAATTCCGAGTGGCTCGGTGCACTCGGCGTCGAGGGAATCCTCGAGCTCACGGGCCGGGCAACGGTCGCACAGATGCTCGAGCGCAACGACTTCGCGAAGCGGTATCGCGAGGGAACCCCGATCTCGATCACCGAGTTCTTGTATCCGTTGTTCCAAGGGCTCGACTCGGTCGAGGTGCGCGCCGATGTCGAACTTGGGGGCACCGACCAACTCTTCAACCTGCACGTGGGGCGCGACCTGCAGGTCCAGGCGGGCCAGGAGGCCCAGGTCGTGCTCACGACGCCGCTCCTGCCCGGTCTGTCGGGTGGCGTGAAGATGAGCAAGTCGCTCGGGAACTTCGTGGGCGTCGCCGAGCCGGCGCGAGAGCAATTCGGCAAGCTGATGTCGATCCCCGACGACCTGCTGTCGACCTACCTGCAGTACACGACGGCGTGGGATCAGGCGACGATCGACCAGACCGTCGGCGCTCTCGCCGCAGGCGAACTCCACCCGAATGCCGCGAAGCGTCTGTTGGCCCGTACCGTGTGCGATCTCTACCACGGTGCCGGCGCCGGAGCGGCCGCCGAGGCCGAGTTCGATCGCGTGTTCAAGGCGAAGGAACGGCCGGCCGAGGTCGCCGAGTTCGCCCTCGACCCGGCCCAGCTCGATGCCGAGGGGCGTATCCGGCTGTCGCGTGTTCTCGCCGTGAGCGGTCTCGCGAGCTCGGGGCGCGAGGCGCAACGCAAGATCGGCGAGGGCGCCGTGCGAATCGACGATGAGGTCGTCGCTGCCGACGACTCCTACGCACCCGGCGATCTCGACGGACGCGTCCTGGCCCTGGGCCGCCGGAAGTGGGCGCGTATCTCCTGGTCGGAGGCCAATTCGTCGTGAGGCGCCGCTCCGGTTTGCGGCGGGGTACCGCCGGGCCTAGTCTGTGACTCCGCTTCACGGAACGGTACGCCGTCCGAGAAGCTCTTGACACCAACACCTCCACCCCTTCCGGACCCTCGCGGCCCGACCAGCAGTGAAGGTGCGTGTCGCCCCGGCTCCGGGTGCCCTCGACGGGCGCGCGCGTCGGGGGTCGGCTCCTTGACAACAGAGTAGTGAACGCCAAAAGCCAGTGCGGGCGTGGTCGGTCGTTTCGACGACTCTCTGCGCTCGTGTCAATTCCGAGCGTCTCAGCTAGCCAGCGAGACGCTCAAATGCCGTCGGTCGGAGGTCAGTGCCTCCTTCCGACAGCTCTCGATCGAAGTTCCCGCTCGACCCCACAGATTCCGTGGAGGCCGGCGGATCTTGAGATCTCGATGGAGAGTT
>SXJQ01000220.1 GCA_005779345.1 Actinomycetota bacterium | reverse complement strand
AGGAGCACGAACGTCGGGTCGCCGGGATCACCGAGTTCCGGGACGCGCATCGAGGTCCAGTCGGAGCGCAGCTCGTCCAACCGCACGGGATCGTGCCGTTCGCCGCACCGACCGGGGCGCACCAGGGCCTCGCGCTCGAGCGCGAACCGGACCTCGTAGAGGTGACGAGCGGTGTGCAGGTCGGGTGGAGTCGGCGTGAAGCCACCGTCGGGGTGGCGCTCGACGAGACGCTCCACATGGAGCCGGGCGAGCGCTTCTCGCACCGGGGTCCGGGAGACGCCGTAGCGCTGCGAGAGTCGCTCCTCCGCGAGGCGACGACCGAGGGAGAACTCCCCGGCGAGGAGATCTCCCTTGAGCGCCGAGTAGGCGTGCTCGAGCCGGGCGCCCCTCGCAATCTGCAGCCGGGCAGTCTGCAGTCGGGCCGTATGCAGCGGTGTATCCCGCGGTGCATCCATGTCGGCGAACGTACGGATGCTCTGTTGCCAGCACGTTTCCGGACGGTGAGCAGTCCGAGGTGCGTCGACAACTACGCGTGGCGCGTCGCTCTCGACGCACGTCCTGTCGGCGGTCGGTCAGCGGCAGGGTTCGGGGATCGTCGTCGCGCCCTGCGTACTCACCTCGCAATACGTCCGGCGCGACACCTTCCACGCGCCGTCGACGAGCACGGCGACGCCGGGGAGGTGGTCGAGGACGGCAGCGCCGTCGAGCAACAACGAGTACGTCACCGCGACGTGCGCGTCGTCGATCCGTTCGAGCGAATCCATGCGCACGGTGATGCGCGACGCGATGGCCTGCGTGCGCTCGAACGACTCGAGGAACGACTCGCGCAGCAGGTCGGCGTCCTCGAGGGACGCGAGCTTGACCTCGATGTCGGCGACGGAACCGTCGAACAAGTTCGTGAAGGCCGTGGTGACGCCGCCGATGGTCGCTTCGTCGAGGCGGTCGGTCGCGACCGTCGTCGTCGGGGCGTCGGTGGGAACCGTCGCGCCCGCCGCAGCCGTGCGCTGGGCCTCGGTCGTGGGGCACGACACCGTCGCGACGACGCCGGTGTGGTCGGCGGGGAACGCGAGCGCTCCGGGCGTGGTGGTCGCCGGGTCGGCGTTGAACAGTCCGGTCGGGGCGATCACCTCGCACGCCCGATCCGTTCGGGCCGACTCGGCCACGAGCACGTAGTCGATGCGCTCCGACTGGCGGCTCGTCGGATCGGTGAGGTCGGTGAGCGCGTCGTCGATCCGCCCGCTGGTGCACGCCGCACCGGTCTCGGGATCGCACTCCGGGTTCCCGGCCTCGATGTGCGTGTCGACGAATCCGGCATCGCGGATCGCGGCCATCGTCGGGTCGTCGGGCTCGGCATTGAGATCACCGGCGACGACGAGGACGCCGTCGGTCGCCGCCATGTCGAGCGCGAACGCCGCGAGTTGTCGTCCCTGACAGGTGTTGAGCCGGTCGGTCACCAGACACGGCGGCGGGCAAGCCTCGGAGTCGCACGGACGGTCGTCACTGCTGCTCGCGAGGTGGCTGCTGACGAAGTCGACGACGCCGACGTCGGACGCGACCCGTACCCAGAGTGCCGTGCGCAGCGGCCCCGCGAGACGGATCCGGCGGCTGCCGAGCACCGTCTCGGTGGTGAGGACGACCTCGCGATCGACACCTTCGTCGTCGCCCCAGACGACGGCGTAGGCGCCACCGCAGATCTCGGTGACCGCGGAGCGCAACAAGTCGACCGTTCGTTGGTTCGCCTCCTGGACGCCGACGATCTGGGGACAATCCGCCGCGAGTTGGTCGACGAAGAGATCGACGCGCGCGGGGAGGTCGCAACCGTCGGAGTCGGCGGGACAGGCGATGCCGTGCAGCAGGTTCTGACTCACGACCGCGACCTGCGCCGCGGGCGCGCCTGCGGCCGACGTCGATGTCGTGTCGTCGGATCCGCCCCCGGAGCAGGCGCCGAGCACGAGACACGCGACCAGTGCTGCGGCCGAACGACGCGCCATCGGTCAGGCCTGCGCGTCGAGGCCGAGGCGTGCGCGCACCTCGGGCCGTCGCAGCGGCGGCAGCGACTTGGGCGGAACCCGTCTGGGTGGCATCCGCTGCAACAACGCCGCGGTGATCGCAGCGATCTCGCCCGCCGCCTCACTCATCGCGGCCGCGGCCTCGATCCCGGGTCGGGTGACGCCGGTGACCTTGCGGACGAACTGCATCGCGGCCGCATCGATCTCCTCGACGGTCGCCGGCGGCTCGAGACCGCGGAGCTCGGTGATGTTCCTGCACATGGGTCGGATCGTAGGGTCGTAGGCGGACCGCTGCACGGCCCACGGGTCGAGACGCAGGGCCGAGGAGGCAGGGATAGGGTCCGAGCGTGACGCAGGACGAAGAGCGCATCGCACTGTTCCTCGACTACGAGAACCTCGCGATCGGCGCCGAAGAGCAACTCAGGATCGACCACCTCGACTTCCGCCCGATCGCCGACGCGCTCGCAGAACGCGGGCGCGTCGTGGTCCGGCGCGCCTACGCCGACTGGACCCGCTTCGACGACGACCGGCGGATGCTCACGCGGCACCACGTCGAGCTGATCGAGATCCCGCAACGAATGGGCTCGGTGCGCAAGAACGCGGCCGACATCAAGATGGCCGTCGACGCGATCGAGCTGTGCTTCGAGCGCGACTACATCACGACGTTCGTCCTCGGCACCGGTGATTCCGACTTCACCCCGCTGGTGCACAAGCTGCGCGAGCTCAACCGGCGAGTCATCGGCATCGGCGTCGAGGCCTCGACGAGCGCGCTGCTCCCGCCTGCCTGCGACGAGTTCTTGTTCTACGAACGACTCGACGGCGTCGACCTCACCAAGGTCGTGCGCCGCAGCAACCGCGGCGGCCGCCCCAAGGCCGCCGAACCCACCGCCACCGAGCGCGAACCGACGGTCGCCGAGACCGTCGCGCCGGCGGGCGACGACCAGGCCGAGCTCGGCGGGATCGTCACGCGCACGCTCGCGGGACTCGAACGGAGTTCCGGCGGCCCGGTGCTCGCGTCGCAGTTGAAGCGCGCGTTGTTGCGCAAGGATCCGACCTTCAACGAGACGACCTACGGGTTCCGTGGCTTCGGTGAGTTGCTCCGTCACCTCGAACAGCGCCAGGTCGTGTCGCTCACACAAGGCGCGGCGACGGGCGACCCGGAGGTCGGGTTCCCGGCCGAGACGGGCGACGAACAACAGGCGTTCCTCGCGCTGCGCGATCTCGTCGCGCGCCTCGACACCAAGTCGGGAGCGCCACACCTGTCGGGCCTCAAGACCCAGTTGCGCAAGGCGGATCCCTCGTTCAGCGAGAAGCAGTTCGGGTTCGGTGGATTCCTGCAGTTCTGCAAGGCAGCGCGGGCCCGCGGGCTCGTCGAGATGGAGTGGGATGCCGCGGCCGAGGACTACGTGCTGCGTCCCCTCGCACCGTGAGGGTCGCCCGGCTGGCGCGTCGCGTGCGCGTCCGGCATGTCGTCGGTGCCGCGACGATCCTCGGCGTGCTCCTCGCTTCCTGTTCGAGTGACGACGCGGCGGATTCGTCGCCGTCGAGCACGGAGTCATCGTCGAGCGCGGCCACCAGCACCTCCGGCACGACCGGCACGACCGCACCGGCGACGTGCGCCCTCGGCGGCGGACTCGCGCCCGGTTCTGCGACCCGCACGCTCACCGTCGCCGGCGTCGAGCGCGAGTTCCTCGTGCGGATTCCGTCGGCCCCGGCCGCCACGATGGCGCTCGTCGTCAGCTTCCACGGCGCGGGATCGAACATGGTCGAACAGGCTGTCTACGGCGGGTTCGACGCGCTCGGCGAGGCCGAGGGCTTCGTCGTCGCGACGCCCAACGGTGTCGACGGCGCGGTCCGCCAGTGGCGTTATCTCGGGACCCCCGACGACGTTGCCTTCGCCCGCGCGATCGTGGCCGACCTCGTCACCGACGCATGTGTCGACCCCGAGCGCGTGTACGCCGCGGGGATGTCGAGCGGATCCGCGATGTCGGCGTCGCTGGCGTGCGAGGCGTCCGACACGTTCCGCGGGTTCGGGCTCGTCGCCGCCGACTTCTACGTTCCCGCCGTGTGCGCGGCGTCGACGCCCCGGCCGATGGTGATCTTCCACAGCACCGACGACGTCGTCGTCCCCTACGCGGGCGGCACCGTGAATGCCGGCGGTGCAGGCAACGGACTCCCGGTCGCACCGGCCGAGGAGACCGCCGCGGCCTGGGCCGAGCACCATCGCTGCTCCGCCGGGCCGACCGAGACGGTACTGAGCCCCGAGGTCGTACGGCTCGACTGGTCGGGGTGCGAGGCGCCGATCGCTTTCCATCGCATCGTCGGCGGTGGCCACACGTGGCCGGGATCGATCGACGTCGCCCGCCTCGGCCCGGTCACCGACGAGATCGACGCGACCCGCGTGATGTGGGACTGGTTCGAGGGCCGTTAGCCGCCGGGTGGTGCCGCTGCCATCGGTGGTCCCGGCGCGGTCGCGTCATCCGTCGGCGCCGTTCTTGACCAGGTCTTGGACGTCTCGGGGGAAGGTCTCCAATCGTGCTTCCGTAGGTTTCGCGACAAGTTCGCGGCCGGGTAGTCAGGGTGGTACGCGGTGATCCAGGGGGTCCACATGAACGTTCGTCAGGGCACGCGGCGCGTGCTCGTCGCCTCACTCCTCGCGGCCGGCATCGTCGGCTCGCTCGGAGTCGCACCAGCCGACGCGTCGCCACCGACGATCCTCGGCTGGGCCAGCAACTTCGACGTCGCCGACACGACCGACCGGCCGTGCCACGGCTTCGAGGTCGAGATCGAAGACATCAACGACGTCAACGTCGTCTACACGTACCACAACTGGCGGTACGGCAACGCGTCGTCGATCCAGAACGCGACCTTCCCGTCGGGGCACCCCGGCGTGCGCGTGAAGTACGCCGCGACCTACAACGCCGGCACATGGTCGGCGACGACCGCGATCGGCGCGGTCGAGCACTTCGGCATCTCGCTGAACGCGCCCGCCGGTGTCCAGCGTTACTCGTGGCTCTGCGAGGACGACCTGCACCCCGGGACGTTGATCGAGTACGGCGGCTCGACCGAAGGCAACCACTACCCGATCCCTCCGCCCCCTTCGCCGCGAGCGGTCGTCGTCCCGACCCCGCAGGGCGAGGTCGTGCGCCAAGAGATCGAGAACGCCGAGCCGCCCGAGCCGGGCCAGGACCGGCCCGACGCGGTCTGGGCGCAGCGCTTCACGGCGTCGAGTGACGAGAACGTCACGCTCGACGACCTCATGGGCGGCAACGTCGTCGTGCAGGAGACGATCGCGAACTCGATGCTCGACGGCCAGTTCGAGTTGATCGACGGCGGCAACAGCCTCGCCGACGACGACCCGGTCTCCGCGGCCGACGAGGCCAGCATCATGGTCGTCGACACCTACGCGTACACGGGTCCCTACGACGACAGTCACACGCCCGCCTGCGACGGCCTCGGCGGCGCGAACGACTGCACCAACTTCATCGGCGCCACGCGGCTCGCCCGCCAGATGTTCTCCGCCGACCTCGCGACCGCGACCAACGCCCGTAGCCCGCTCAACGTCTCGGTCTACACGGGCCCGACGAGTGGCGACTCCGGCGGAACGGTCACGAGCGGAACGATCCCGAGCGCCGACCCCGAGGTCGGCATCGACTGTGGAACCTCGTGCTTCACGGTCGTCGATTCCGGAACCGCAGTGACGCTCACCGCGAACCCGAGCCCCGGCTTCCACCTCCGATCGTGGAGTGGTGCCTGTTCGGGCAGCGCCGCGACGTGCACCGTCAGCGTGAGCGCGATCACCCCCGTGACCGCGACCTTCTATCCCGACGACCCCACCGTGTACGTCGCCGACGCGGCGATCGTCGAAGGCAAGGCGGGGACGGGTAAGTCGATGAAGTTCACGGTTGCGCTCACCGCCGCACAACCGACGACGACGATGGTGAACTACTCCACGGCCGACGGCACCGCGACTGCGGGGAGCGACTACACCGCCAAGTCGGGCAGCGCCCGAATCGCCGCCGGTCGCACGACCGCGAGCATCTCGGTACGGATCCTCGGTGACGATGTCGTCGAAGGCGACGAGACGTTCGGGATCGACCTGAACGCGATCACCCCGGGCACCATCGCCCTCGGCACCGCGACCTCCGGCGCCGTGATCAACGACGACGACACCGCCGGGGCGCCCTCGGTGACCCTCGGTGCCGCGACGCTGTTCGAGGGCAACGGCGGAACGCAGAACGCCGCGTTCACGGTGCGCCTGTCGGCGCCGCAGGCCGTCGCGACGCCGGTCGAGTATCACACCGCCGACGCCACCGCGACCGCTGGGAGCGACTACACCGCCAAGGCGGGGACCGTGAACATCGCGGCCGGCGCGACCTCGGCCAAGATCACGGTCGCGGTCTCCGGCGATGCGATCGCCGAGGGCGACGAGACGTTCCGCGTGCTGATCGACGGCACCGGCGGTACCGGGATCGCGACCGACCACGACGTCGTGCTCGGCACGATCGTCGACGACGACGGACTCGCCTTCGCGGGGGTCGGCGTCGGCGACGCGACCACGGTCGAGGGCAGCACCGGGACCGCGGTCGTCACGGTCGTCGTGACCATGTCGAGCGCGCAGCCGACCGACACGTTCGTCCGCTATCACTCCGTCGACGGTTCGGCCGCGGCCGGCTCCGACTTCACGTCGAAGAAGGGCACGATCAAGATCCTCGCGGGGAAGACCACCGGCGTGATCACCATCACGGTCAACGGAGACACCAGCGTCGAGACGCTCGGCGAGTCGCTCTCCGTGCTCGTCGACGATGCCGGTGCCGTGCCGATCCACCACGGTGGCGCGACCGTCTCGATCGTCGACGACGAGGGCTGATCCCGGACCACCACCCGCCACCCACGTCCGGGGTCACGGAACGGCGATCCCCCTCCTCAGCCTGGCGGGGGGTCGCCGTTCTCATGTTCGACGAAACCGGCCACATGGTGCGCCTTCCCGTGGTTCCGGTGTGTCATGCTCGAAGGACGACCGCGCGACCGCGGCCGATCAACTCCCACTGGAGCAACGCCATGCGTCGAGCCCCGATCCTCCGCAACTCGTTCGGGCGGAAGACCGCAGTCTTGAGTCTCGCCCTCGCAATGCTCGGGGCCGCGTGCGGCGGCAGCGACGATCCCGAGTCCGGCGACACGACCACCGCGTCCGACGACGGGTCCACCGACGGGTCCGGCGCGATCGACGACTACAAGGACGTCAAGCTCGCGACGGTCCAGATCGTGTCGCAGGGCACCTTCGTCGAGCCCGACGAGAGCCTCGCGGTGT
>SXJQ01000219.1 GCA_005779345.1 Actinomycetota bacterium | reverse complement strand
TCGGCCTGTTGCGATCCCACGGCGAGATCTTGCGGCGTCTCCACGCGCTCGACGGCGGACGCGATGCGGAGCCGTTCAGCGGGGCGAGCGGTGGGGCCGGCACGGCCGGCGTGCCCGTCGACTTCCGCGTCCGACCCGACCTCCCGCAGCCGGGTGGTGGCGACGTCGCCCGCGCCCCGGATCTCGGTGGCGTCGGACTCACCGACGATGTCGTCACGATCAGCGTCGGTGGCGTCGGCCACCGGACCCTCCTCGCGTTCCTGTCGAGCAACTGCCTCACCTGCCAGGCGTTCTGGGAGGCCTTCGCGTCGCGGACAGAACTCGGACTCCCCGACGACGTCCGCGTCGTCATCGTGACCAAGGACGCCGCGGAGGAGAGCCGCAGCGCACTCGTCCGCCTCGCCCCGGCGGGCGTTCCGCTCCTGATGTCGAGCGTCGCGTGGGCCGAGTACTCGGTGCCGGGATCGCCGTACTTCGTGCTCGTCGACGGCGCGAGCCGTCGCGTCCGCGGCGAGGGTACCGGCCTGCGTTGGGACCAGGTCCGCGACCTGCTCACCGAAGCGGCCGCCGATCAACAGCTCGACGAAGCGTCCGCACGCCGGGGTGCCGCGAACGGCGAGCGCACGAACGAGGCGCGGATCGACCGCGCACTCACCGCCGCCGGCATCACACCGGGCGACCCGAGCCTCTACCAAACTGCTCCGCCCCGCGGCGAGACCGGCGCTGCCGACGACCTGGGCTCCCCGCGGTCGGACGAGGGCCCGGTATGACACCCGTCGCGTTGCTCGGCATTCCGCTCGCTGTCGTCGCCGCACTGCGCGGCACCTGGTCGCCCTGAGGAGAGTCGATGCTCTCGAGCATCAGCCCGCTCGGTGAGCGGGCACGCAACCAGCGCTGGTGGATCACCGTCGCCGCGTACGCGACGGGTTCGACCCTCGGCGGCGTCGGGCTCGGCACCGCGCTCGGCGTCGTCGGCCGCCCGCTCGCGACCCGGCTCGACCGCGCGGCGCTCCTCGTGGTCGCCGCGGTTGCGATCGTCGGCGTCCTCGCCGATCGCGGCGCCTTCGGTCTCCGCGTTCCCGGCCCACGCCGCCAGGTCGACGAGGACTGGCTCGCGCGGTATCGGGGTTGGGTCTACGGCGGCGGCTTCGGGATCCAACTCGGCGTCGGCTTCGCGACGATCGTCAGCACGTCGCTCACCTGGGTCGCGTTCACCTGCGCCGCGCTCTCCGGTTCGGGCGCGACGGGTGCGCTCGTCGGCGGTGCCTTCGGCCTCACGCGCTCGCTTCCGATCCTCGTGACCGCTCGGGTCCGGACGTGGGCCGAACTGCGAGTGGTGCTCGCACGTATCACCGGTTCGCTCGCGACGATCCAGCGGATCACGACCGTCGCGCACGTCGGGGCGATCGTCGCGGCGATCTCGATCCTCGCGACGGACGGTCTCGGGGTCGCGCGATGAGGCTCGCCGGCCACGGATTCGGCATCGAGTTGCTCGACGGCTGGGAGGCCCGTCTGTTCCGCCGCGCACCGTACGCCGAACACGAGACGACCGAGCCCGTCTTGCACCTCGCGAACTTTCCCCTCACCGAGGTGCGGGGCGACTTCGGTGCCGGCGTCGTCGAGCACATGCGCTCGGGCGACGTGTTCGTCGTCGTGTTCGATCACGGCCGAGCGGCCGCGGACCAGACGATGTTCGCCCACGACGGCATGCCGCGACTGACGGCCGCCGACTTCGGCGGCCGCAAGCTGCAACGAACGATCGCCGGTCAGGTCGGCTGCCAGCGGTTCTTCCGCGCCGATGGTCGGGGCCTCTGCCTCTACGTCGTGGTCGGGGGCGGATCGACGCTCGGAGCGATGTTGCCCGAGATCAACGCCGTCATCGCGCTGATCGACGTGGGTGGCCGATGACCCCGACGCGCGAGCTGACCGCGACCGGCGATCCCGGGGAAGCCGGCACGCCCGAGCGCACCCGCGACCTCGACGAGATCGTCGGTCGACGCACCAAACGGCGCGCGCCGTTCGCGATGCGCGTCGCGGATGCCGTCGCGAGCCGTCTTGCCGGCGTTCGACCGAACCGGCGGAGTTTCCTCACGACGACGGCGGTCGCAGGTTCGGCCGTCGCGATCGCACCCTGGCGCTTCTTGCTCCAGCCGGTGTCCGCGTATGCGGCGGTGTGCGGTCCGGCGAGCGACTGCAGCTCGGGATGGACCGTGTTCTGTTGCACGATCAACAACGGCACCAACGCGTGCCCGCCCGGAACGGTGGCTGCCGGTTGGTGGAAGGCCGACCAGAACAACTTCTGCGGCGGGGGCGCGCGCTACTACGTCGACTGCAATGCGGAGTGCGGTTCATGTGGGTGCGGGCCGAGTGGCATCTGCGGTTCCGGATGCTGGAACTGCCAGTGCCGGTGCAACGACGACCCCGCGACCTGCGATCATCGGCGCGTCTGCTGCAACGAGTTCCGTTACGGCAACTGCAACCAGGACATCGCCTGCGTCGGACCGGTCGTCTGCCGCGTGGTGAGCTGTGTTCCACCGTGGAAGTGGGAGCCCGGCTGCACGACGGTGAGCGCGACCGCGAATCAGACCGGGTTGCACACCGCGCCGTGTCTCACCGACAAGATGCGCGACGTCTATCCCTTCGGCGCGGCCCGAGGTGCCAAGGCCGACGCCGGCTCCCTGCGCGCGCCCGCCGCCGGGTTCGACATGACGCCGAGTGGTCGCGGGTACTGGGTCGCCGCCGCCAACGGCGACGTCATCACGTTCGGCGACGCGACCCGGTACCGAGCGGCGGGAGGTTCGCCGATCAGCCGACCGATCGTCGCGCTCGCCGCGACGCGCACGGGGCACGGCTACTGGCTCGCATCGGCGAGCGGCGGTGTGTTCTGCTTCGGCGACGCACCGTTCTACGGTTCGGCCGCGAAGCTGCACCTCAACCAGCCGATCGTCGGCATGGCAGCGCGGCCCGGCGGTCGGGGCTACTGGTTGGTGTCGCGCGACGGTGGCGTCTTCTGCTTCGGCCGGGCCGCGTTCTTCGGGTCGACCGGCGCGATCCGGCTCAACCAACCGATCGTCGGCATGGCTCCGACTCCGACGGGTCTGGGCTATTGGCTCGTCGCCGCCGACGGTGGCGTCTTCTGCTTCGGCGACGCGCGGTTCTACGGCTCGACGGGGCGTATCCGCTTGAACCTGCCCGTCGTGGCGATCGCTCCGACGCCGACCGGCCACGGGTATTGGCTGGTCGCGGCCGATGGTGGCGTCTTCAGCTTCGGCGACGCCGACCATCACGGCGGTCTCACCGATCTCGATTCGCAGTACGGGGCGGCGATCGGGATCCACCCCAACACCGACGGCACCGGCTACTGGATCGCGACCGACCGTTCCTGATCCCGTGTCCCACCCTCGATCCAAGCTGTCGTCGACGGGTGGCACCGGCCGGGTGGGGGCCGAAGCGCAGCGCCGCGGATCTCAGGTCCCGGTCTCGCGACGCCGGTGCTGCCCGTCGCCCGAAGGTGCGTCGCGAGCGACGCGTGGCGCGTAGCTATCGACGCACCTGGGCGAGGTGGTTGCGCCAGCCGCCCGACTCCGTGATGTCGACAGCATCGGCGAGGCCGATCGGTTCGCACACGAACCCGCGGACCCAGCTCCCGTCGGCCAACTCGACCGCACCGATGCCGAGCGGCGGCGGGATCTCCGCGACGAGCGCCGCGAATCCGGCCGTGTCGAGGCGCCACACCTCGAGCTCGATGGAGCGACCGGACTCGACCACCCGTTCGAGAGCGGGCCGCGGCACACCGTCGCCCGCGAGCCGGTGCAGGCGATACCGCTCGCTCGTCGTCGTCGAACGGAGCAGCCGCGCGCCGCGCGATGTCAGGCGGTCGTTCAGGGGGAGACCCGAGAGGTGCGCCCCCACCACCGCGACGTCATACGGCGGCGCCGGACTCGGGTCGGGCGCCGGCGCGACGCCGACGAACCCTGCGAGCAGCGCGGCATGCTCCGGCGGCGCGAACGCGGTGAGACCGAACGGCCGGCCGTCGGACCGACGGCCCGACGGGTAGGAGACCGCCGCGAGACCGAGCAGATTCGCGGCGTTGGTGAGCCGCCCGAGCGTGCGACTCGATCCGGAGGGATCGGCGACCGCGGCGGCGACGGTGGGGATGTCGTCGACCGTCGGCAGGAGCAACACGTCGCCGACTTCCCACCAGCGCGCGACGGTCACGCGCAACGCGTCCAGGCGGTCGAAGGCACGAAAGGTCTCGACTGCCGAGATGGTTGCGCCGCCGAGGATGATCGCACGCACGACTGCCTCGACGGCTTCGGGATGTGCGGCGATGAACTCACCGACCGCCGCCGTACGTTCGGCCACCCACGGACCCTCGTAGAGCAACACGCCCGTCTCGAACCACGCGTCGACATCGATCACGACGATCGCGTGGCCAGCGGCCGCAAGTCGGTCGATTGCCGCAGCGAATGCCGCGTCGGTCTCGGGAGCGAACAGCGCCCGGCTGCGGGCGTCGGGAACCGCGATGCGGTAGGGCCCTCGGTGGGCGACGACGGCAGCGCCATTGATCACGCCCGCGACGGCTGCGGCCTCGGGAACGGTCCGCGTGAACACCGAGACACAGTCGAGCGAACGGCACGCGGGGATCACTCCGACGCCGGACCACTGTCCCGGGGCCGGCTTCCAGCCGACGATGCCATTGCAGGCCGCGGGGACGCGCCCCGAACCTGCGGTGTCGGTGCCGAGCGCCGCGGTGACGAGCCCCGACGCGACGGCTACGGCCGAACCGGAGCTCGACCCGCCGGGGACGAGCCGGGGGTCGAACACGTTGGGCGGGATGCCCGCCGATGTCCTCGTGCCGGTGAGTCCGGTCGCGAACTGGTCGAGGTTCGTCTTGGCAACGATCAACGCCCCCGCGGCGCGCAAGCGGGCGACCGCGTCGGCGTCGCGCTCGGCAGGCCGCGCGAACGCCGGACAGCCCGCCGTCGTCGGCAGCCCCGCGACGT
>SXJQ01000020.1 GCA_005779345.1 Actinomycetota bacterium | reverse complement strand
TTGACCGACGTGTTGGTGACGGGGATCGAGATCAGGTGGATGAGGGTGAGGCAGAGGCCGATCGCGACGGGGGCGAACCCTGGGGTAGCGCTCTTGCGGGTGACCATGACAATGACGAACAAGAAGAAGGCCGTCATCACGATCTCGGTGACGAGCGCGGCAGCGAGGCTGTAGCCGGTCGCCTCGTCGCCCCATCCGTTCTGCGCGAACGACAGCGGACCCGAGTCGGCTTCGAAGCCATCGAGACCACCCGCGATCACGAGCAAGGTCGCGGCTCCACCGATCGCGCCCACGACCTGGGCAACGATGTAGCCGGCCGCATCCTTGACGTCGAAGCGCTTGGCGACGACCAGACCGATCGTCACGGCCGGATTGAAATGGCCTCCCGAGATCGCGCCGAATGCATACGCGCCGGTGAGCACGGTGAGACCGAACGCGAGCGAAACACCGAGCAGGCCGATGCCGAGGTTGGTGTCGGGCAGGAAGTTGGCCGCGAGCACCGCACTCCCGCAGCCGCCGAGGACGAGCCAGAAGGTGCCGAGCAACTCGGCGGCGAGACGACGGGTATCGGGCACGGATGCCCCCTTTCACAGGTGGGTCTCCGCCCCGCTGGTCAGACTACGAACCGCGCCGCGGGTTACCGCGGATCCCACATTCGGCCGTGCCGCAGTCGAGGGCTCGCATCGGAGCCGGGTGGGCGGGGGAACCCACCCGGCTCGCTTCGTCACCCTCGACCGTGTGTTTCGGCCGGCTCGAACGTGGTCCCGCGGCGGTCAGGCGATCGCCTCCACCGCCTGGTCGCCGAAGCGCTCCCGATACCGCTCGATCGCCTCGAGTTCGGCCGCCGGACGCACCTTGGGCGGGCGGCCGCGCTTGCGCTTGTAGGGGAGGATCTTGCCGTTCCAGAACAGCTCGCCTCCCCAGACACCCCACGGCTCACCGCGATCGACGGCGCCCTCGAGGCAGGCGTCGACGAGCAGGCACTCGTGACAGAACGCCTTCGCGGTGTTGATGTCGTCGATGGATTCCGAGAAGAACAGCTCCGCGAGCGCGCCGCTGCCGTCGTTGCAGCGCGCGAGGTCCCAGTCGGTTGCCTGGTCGCTTCGGAGGTCGGTGGCTTGCAGGGCGAACATCGTCGTTCTCCTCGGAGTGATGGTCGGTCAGCGGCTACATCGGTGGCGGTACTCGTGCCGTTGCTTCGGCGTGGTGCGCTTGGGTGTGGTGCGGGTCGGTGTCTGCATGTGGAGGGGCCTCCTGCCCCGGATTGGTCCGGAAAACGCAGAAGGGCCGCCGGTTGCCCCGGCGGCCCTTCGAGAGACTGGGCGGCGCAGCGGTGGCTGCGTCGCCGACTCGAGGTCAGCCGGGCGGGGCGCCGGGCTTGGCGGTCGAACCGAGGCCATTGATGACGTCGTACGACCAGCCGAAGTCCGGCGTGGCGTGGCAGGCCATCGGGCGCACCGCGGCGCGCGCGCCGACCAGTGCCGGGGCCATGCCCTGGTGCTGGAAGGTGCGTGCGGTCATCGGTGGCTCCTGGTCGTCCGGTCGCCCGGCGCTCGGATCTGCGAGTTCGGTGTGGCTCGATCTGGTGCTGATCGGCGCGTGCGGACACTTCCGCAGGGCCACCTGCATGGAATCATGCCACGTCAGGAGCGTCAAACGATTTATTCCCCGCAGGTGGATGAATCCGCAAACCGCGTCCCGCAGCGCCGGCGCGACCCGCGAACGGCGGGCTCAGATGCCCGATTCGCGGCAGATCCCGAGCAGGACCTCGTGCACGGCCGGTGGCCCCGCGACGATGTCGCCCGACCAGATCCAGGCGTCGGGGTCGCCCTCCCAGTCGGTGACGACTCCCCCGGCCTCCCGCACGATCAGGCCGCCGGCGGCGACATCCCACGTGCCGAGGCCCATCTCGAAGTAGCCGTCGAAGACGCCTTCGCCCGTCCAGCACAGGTCGAGGCTCGCCGCGCCGACGCGGCGGAGGTCCTCGAGCGTGTCGAGGGCGGCAGCGAAGGCGGTCAGGAACCGCGGCCGCAGGTCGGGGCGCCGAAACGGGAACCCCGTCGCGCTGATCGCCTTGGCGGGCTCGCGATCGCTCACGCGGATCGCCACGCCGTCGCGAGTCGCGCCACCGCCGACGGTGGCCCGATAGGTGCGATCGAGCATCGGCACGTGCACGACGCCGACGACCGGGCGCCCGTACGCGACGAGCGCGATCGAAACGCCGACGGCCTCGAAACGGTGCAAGAAATTCGCGGTGCCGTCGAGCGGATCGACATACCAGCCGACCTCCGCGTCAGCATCGCCGCCGCCCTCCTCGCCGAAGAAGGCCACGCCGGGAGCGAGCTTTGCCAACGTGTCGCGCACGACCGCTTCGCTCGCGGTGTCGGCCGCGCTCACCCAGTCGCCGGGTGCCTTCTCGCGCACGTCACGCGCGCCGCCGAAGTGTTCGAGCACGATCGCGCCGCCGGCACGCGCCGCGGTCTCGGCCGCGTCGGCGAGCTGCGCGAGTTCTGCGGGAGCGAACTCCCTCATCGTCGACCCTTCCCGCCGGCCGCGGGCAACAAGGCGTCGAGCAGTTGTGGCGTCGAGGCCCCGACCAGTTGGCGGCGCGCCGACACGTCGGTCGTGACGAGTGGCTCGCCGGCGAGATCGACGAGCCGCGCCCCGGCCTCTTGGCAGATGAGGAGCGCGCCGAGGTAGTCCCACGGCGCGTGCCAACGACCGCCGTCGACGTAGCCGTCGATCCCTCCGGCGGCGACATCGCAGAGCGCGAGCGCAGCGCAACCCAACGCACGGAACTGCTTCCACGGCAGCATGCGCGCCGGGAGACCCGACAGCGCGACGACGGCGTCTTCGACGCGTTCCACCGGCGACGGCACGATGCGCTGCCCGCCGCGGAAGGCACCCGAGCCGCGCGACGCGTAGTACGAGACGGTGGTCGCCTGGTTCGCGACGAGTGCCGCGACCGGACCCGTCGCGTCGAGTGCGCAGAGCGAGATGGCCCAGTACGAGATCCCTCGCGCGCAGTTGGTGGAACCGTCGACCGGGTCGAGCACCACCGTGAACTCGGCGTCTTCGGGGCCCGAGTACCCGGACTCCTCGCTCACCACCGCGAACCCCGCAGCGTGCAGGCCGCGCAACGCGGTGACGTCGGCGACGACGTCGAGCCCGTACTGACCCTTGCGTGCCGTCCGCACCCGTCGTTGGTCGGGTGTGAGCGCGTCGACCGCCTCGCGCACGTCTCGGGCGACCTGCGAGAAGACGTCGAGGATCCGGTCGGGGGTCACGGGGTCGAGTCTCGCACGCGCCGGCGTGCAGCCTGCTACGAACCGATGCGTTCGGCGTGCGAGTAGACGTTGGCGCGGTCGCCCCGGAGGAAGCCGACGATCGTCACCCCGAGTTCGCGTGCCGCATCGACCGCGAGACTCGACGGTGCGCCCACCGCGGCCACGATCGGAACGCGCGCGACGGCGGCCTTCTGTACGAGTTCGAAGCTCACCCGTCCCGACAACAGCAGCACCCGTCCCGACAGCGGGAGGTGACCGTCGAGCAGCGCGCGCCCGACCACCTTGTCGACCGCGTTGTGGCGCCCGACGTCTTCGCGGGCCACCTGCAACACGCCCGCCGCGTCGAAGACCGCGACTCCGTGCAGCCCGCCCGTCGCCGAGAACAACGGCTGCGATTCGCCGAGCGTCGCCGGCAGCGTGCGGAGGACCGACCACGGCACGACGACGTCGTCATCGACCGGCGCGCACACGACGGCGAGGTCGTCGAGCGCGGCCTTGCCGCAGAGGCCACAACTCGCCGTCGCCGCGAAGGCACGGGGTCGGATCGCTTCGCCGACGACGGTACGGCGAGCGATCGTCACGATGTTGTACTCCTGCTCGCCGTCGGGCCCGACGCAGTACTCGATCGACACGAGGTCGTCGCGCGACCGCACCAGGCCCTCGCTCACGCAGAAGCCGACGGCGAGTTCGAAGTCGTGACCCGGCGTCCGCAGCGTGACGGCAACCGATCGGGGCGCCTCCCCCGGCCCGTGCAGTCGGATCTCCATCGGCTCCTCGGTGACGACCCGGTCGGGTCGACGCACGCGGGAGTCGCCTTCGATCGCGATCACCTGCACCGCCGCGCTCGTCTTGCGGACCGGTGCATCGGATCGACGGACCATCCGCGAGACGCTACCGGCGCGTCGCCGGCGAGCGAGGCGGCGCTACTCGGGCAGGTGCAGCACCGGGGCGGGCAGGTCGATCCCGAAACGAGCTGCGTCGGCCGCAGTGTCGACGTCGGCGAACGTGTCCGGACCTGCGAGCGCGCGCCAGCGAGCCTCGCTGAGCATCCGTTCCGGACCGAGCACCAACGATCGGAACGAGGAGTCGCCGCGCTCGAGTGCGCCCCGGAGGTCGGCGATCGCTTCGGGCCCGTAGCGCGCGCACACGAACTGGGGTCGACCACCGCAGATGGGGATCAGCGTGTCGCCGTCGTGGTCGGCGAGGCGCCCGATCAACGCGGCATCCATCGCCGGGTGATCACACGCCAACACCACGATTGGTGCACCGACCACGGCGACCGCGGCCAGCAGTGCCGCGACCGGCCCCGCGCCCGGCGGGTCTTCGCACACCGTGGGGGCAGGGGTCCGACCGGGGCCGGCCTCGACGACCGGATCGCACGCCGATCCGAGCAGTCGCCACGCGCGCATCGCCAGGGTCTCGCCGTCGGGAAGGACCAGGCCGGCCTTGTCGACACCGAGCCGGCGACTCGCCCCGCCCGTGAGCACCACGCCCGCGGTCACGGTCGAGCGCCTCCGAGGTCGTCTTTCACGAGGTTGTAGGCGACGACCTGCCACTTCCCCTGCCGCCGTTCGCACATCACACGGTGGCGCAGGTCGTTGCCGGTGGCCGGCACGCGGGTCACCACCACTGCGGCGTCGGTCGCCGCGACCATCTCGTCGACGATCACATCGAGGTCGCGCTCGGAATGATCCCCGACCTTCGCGTCGCCCGCGCGCTTGGCGGCGACGAACCCGGCGCGGTCCAAGCCATCGCGCAACTCCTTGGCCGACAGGTCGAAGACCGACGAGTAGTCGCGACGCAGCCACGCGAGCTCGTAGGCAACCGCGACATCTGCCGGCTGCGGCCCGCGTTCGTTGCCGACCAACACGAGCATCGTGATGGCGAGTGCGACCACGATCCCGAGCGCGACGACGACCGGCACGGTCAGCCCTCCGCCGGCGTGTCGATCAGGGCGTCGATCTGTTCCGCGAGCGCGAAATCGCGCGCCGACAGACCCCCGGCGTCGTGGGTCGTGAGCGCGACCCGGACGGTGCGCCAACGCACGTCGAGATCCGGGTGGTGGTCGGCGGCCTCGGCGAGGAAGCCGATGCGCACGACGAACGCGATCGCGGCCGCGAAGTCGGTGCACGCGTACTCCGCGGCGATCGTGTCGCCGACGCGACTCCACCGCGCGAGCGTCGCGAGGGCCGCGGCGATCTCGGGCTCGGAGAGGCGAACGATCGGCACGACCCATTCTCGCCCAGTGCCTCGGGCGTGGGAGAGTCGGGGCGTGAGCCTCGACATCCCCGACGCCGAACCGCCCGTCGGCATCGATCTCGTCCGCGACGCGTCACTCACCCTCCACTGGGCCGACGGGACGACCGCCACGTTCGCCCTCGACACCCTGCGGGCCAACTGCCCGTGCGCCCAATGCCGCGCGGAGCGCGATCGCGGGCTCGTGCCGTGGCCCAAGACCCGCCTCGTCGACGAACCGCTCTCAGCCGTCGACGCCGAGCTGGTGGGCAACTGGGGACTTCAGATCACGTGGCACGACGGCCACGGCACGGGGATCTTCGCCTGGGGCGTGCTGCGCGCCTGGGCGGGACTCGACGACCCGCCGGTAGCCGCCGAGGGCGAACAACCCACCGACGACCGGCAGTGACCCGTACAACAGGCCCGAGCCGCGTGCGCCGAATGCTCCGAACGCGAACCCAGCCGATCCTGTTGCGACGGCCATCGAGATCGAACGCAGCGTCTCGTCGACCGCGAAGACGCGACCGTGCGTCTCGATCGGTGTTGCCCGCTGGAGCAACGTCCGCATCGGCGTGACGAACCAGGGCGTCGCCAGCCCCCAGAGCGCGATCCCGATGAACGCGACCGGCATCATCGCAGTCGAGAGGTAGAGCGCGCACGCGAGACCGCTGCCGATGACGCCGAGCGCGAGCACCTGCGGGCGGGCCGCACGTTCGCCGGCCCGTCCGGCCAGCAGGCCCACGAGCACGAGCATGATCCCGAACGCGGTCTGCAAGAACGCGAAGGTCGCGGGGGTCCGCTCGAGTACGTCGCGCACGTAGAGAGGCTCGAGGGTCACCCCGGCGCCCCAGAGCACGTAGACGGTTGCACCGGTGGCGAACAACCGCATGACGGCGGGTCGCGCCCGCACGACGCGCAGGCCTTCGCGCGCTTCGTGCCACACCGAGGTCGGCTCGCGGCGAGCGATCGTCGTGAGCGCGAGCGGCACGGTCACGGCCACACCTACGAGGTAGGTCAGCGCGTCGACGACGAACGCACCCCGCGCTCCAGTCGTGGCGATCGCCGCGGCACCGACGAGGGGTCCGAACGCGATCGATGCCTGCATCGCGGTGTTCAACAACGCGTTCGCACGCGCGAGCTGATCGTCGGGTACGAGCCGCGGCGCGAGCGCGCCGAACGCCGGTGCTGCGAACGACTTGGCGAACCCTTGGAGGCTGCTCGTCACGACGAGGAGCCAGTACGTGCTGCTCGCCGCCATCATGAGGGCGATCGCGGCCGCGGCGAGGTCGGCGACGATCAGGACGCGACGCGGGTCGAACCGATCGGTCGGGACGCCGGCGAGCGGACCGAGCAGCGCGCCGGGGACCGTCCAGGTCAGACCGAGAACCGCGATCTGCCAGGGCTCGGCATCGAAGCGCTCGGCCGCGTAACCCCAGATCGCAACGAGCGCGCACCAGCTCCCGATGCCATTGACCGCCTGCCCGATGACCAGGGCGCGGAATCTGCGATCGCGAAACGGATGCACCGGCGCAGGCTAGAGAACGGCGGTCGCCGGCCCGGCAGGATTCTGCCGGAGCGAGACGAGCGTGTCAGCCGGCGCGGCGCCAGTGGAATCGATGGCGCACGAGTGCGGCCACGACCTCCCCCGGCTGCGGACGAGCGAAATAGAAGCCCTGGCCCACATCGCAACCGAGCGACTCGAGCTCGCCGAGCTGTTGGGTGGTCTCGATCCCCTCGGCGGTGACGGTGAGCCCCAGCGCGTGCGCCATCGCGACGACGGCGCGGACGATCGCCCGGTCGTCGGGATCGACTCCGAGCCCGGCGACGAACGAACGGTCGATCTTGAGGCAGTCGACCGGGAGCTGCTTCAAGTAACCGAGGGAGCTGTGACCCGTGCCGAAATCGTCGATGGCGATGCGCACGCCG
>SXJQ01000218.1 GCA_005779345.1 Actinomycetota bacterium | reverse complement strand
TCGACGAACGCTAGCACCTCGCGGCGCTCGACTCTCCGACGCGGACCCGCTCGGCGCGTTTTGCGGCCTGCAGCTCATCGTTTTGCGCACGAGATGCCGTCAGAACGCGCGGACGGGCGGGGAGGGAGTGTGGTGATCTGGACGGCGGGTCGTGATCGGGGATACGAACGCACCGTGAGCGATCTCCCCGGACCCTTCCACGGGCCGCAGGCCTGGACCGGCGCGACGATGCGCGCGTCGACCGACTGGACCCACGTGCTCGACGCGGCGGCCGTCGCCGAACTCGTGGCCGCGGTCCGCACCGCCCGCGCCGCGGGTGTCACGCTCGACACGATGTCGCGCGCCGACTTCGAGCTCCCCACGTTCGCGCCGACGATCGCCGCGTGGGCCGACGAGCTCGCCTCTGGCCGCGGCTTCCTCCTGGTGCGCGGGTTGCCGGTCGACCTGCTCGACGCCGTCCATGTCGAGCTGCTGTTCTTCGGTCTCGGCCTCCACCTCGGTGTCCCCGTCTCGCAGAACACCGACGGCGACCTGCTCGGCCACGTACGCGACACCGGTGCCGACCCCGCCGACCCTGGAGTTCGGCTCTACAAGACGCGGGCCGCGCAGCCGTTCCACACCGACGGATCCGACGTGGTCGGTCTGTTATGCCTCCAACCGGCTGCGCACGGCGGCGCGTCGTCGATCGTCAGCTCCTGGGCCGTGTACAACGCCATGCGCGAGCGTCGCCCCGACCTCGCTGCGCTCTGGTTCGAGCCCTTCGCGTTCGACCTCTACGAGCAACATGCGCCCGGCAGCAAGGGTTGGTTCGAGACCTCGATCGGCAACGCCTTCGGTGACCGCCTCTTCACGTTCTACCTGCGCTTCTACATCGATCAGGCACAGCGACACGCAGCGGTCCCGCGCCTCACCGATCACCGCGTCGAGTTCCTCGACCTGCTCGACGCGCTCTGCCATGAGCTCCGCCTCGACATGGACTTCGCCCCGGGCGACGTCCAGTGGCTCGCCAACGCATCGATCTTCCACGGCCGAACCGCCTACGACGACCATCCCGAACCGGAGCGTCGCCGGCATCTCCTCCGCCTCTGGTTGACGCTGCATCGCAACGCACCCGACGGCGCGGGCTTCCTCGGAATCGAGCCGGCAGCCCGCTGACCGAGCGTCGCGGACCGCGTCGGCGCGTTTTGCGGCCTGCAGCTCATCGTTTTGCGCACGAGATCCAGTCAGAACGCGTCGGGCGGGGAGAATGGCGCGTACGGATAGCGTGCGGGGGTGCTGTTCACGGTGGATGCCCATGCGGGCGTGGCCGACGGCTCGATCTCGGTCACGTACCGACGGTGGCAACGTCCTCACGTCAAGGTCGGCGGCCGGTACCGGGTCGGTTCGGTGTTCGTCGAGGTCGACACGATCGAGCTCGTGCCCTTCGCGGCGATCACCACCGACGACGCGCGCCGCAGCGGAGCGCCGAACGCCGACGGAGTTCGGGTACGCGCCGCGCATTCGGGTCCGATCGACGACGACACGCTGCTGCACCGCATCGAGTTCCACGTCGTCGACGACGCGCGCGAGAGCCCGCCGCGGCCCGTCGACGCCGAGACGATCGCCGCGACCCTCGTCAAGCTCGACCGCATGGACGCCCGCGCGGAGCACGGCCCGTGGACCCGTCGGGTGCTCACACTGATCGGCGATTTCCCCGGAACCGTCTCGACAGAACTCGCGGCGGTCGTCGCGCGACCGCGACCGGAGTTCAAGGAGGACGTCCGCAAGCTCAAACGGCTCGGGCTCACAGAGAGTCTCGAGGTCGGATATCGCCTCACGCCGCTCGGCGAGGCGATCGCGGACGCGCACTGATCGCCGATGGCCGCACACCTCACGGGACGCCGTCTGAACCTCGTGTTCGTCGGCCTCCTCGTCGGCAACACGATGGCCGGGATGGACGCGACGATCGTTGCCACGGCGGGGCTCAGGATCCAGAAGGATCTCGGCTCCGTCGGGTCACTTTCGTCGATCTTCACGGCCTACCAACTCGCGCAGATCGCGACGATGCCCCTCTACGGCAAGCTCGGTGACCTCTACGGGCGACGCCGGATCTTCGCGATCGCGGTCGCGACCTTCCTGGTCGGTTCGGCGCTCTGCGGTGCGGCACCGAGTCTCGGCTTCCTCGTGTTCGCGCGTGTGGTGCAGGGCGTCGGCGCCGGAGGACTGACGGGCCTCACGATGGCGATCGTCGCCGACATCGTCCCCGCCGAACGGCTCGGTCGCTACCTCGGATACACGGGGCTCGTATTCGCAGTCACGAGCGTGCTCGGCCCGGTCGTCGGTGGACTCTTCGCCGACGGACCGAGCTGGCGCTGGGCGTTCTACGTGAACCTGCCGAGCGGCGCGATCTGTTTCGTCGCGCTGGCCGCCGTCCCGAAGGTCGCGGGCCGCATCGCGCATCGCATCGACCTGCTCGGCGCGCTGCTCCTCGCGACGATCGCAACGTGCGTCACGCTCGTCGCGTCGTGGGGTGGGCGAACGGCCGACTGGGGCTCGTGGACGATCGTGCGCCTGGCCCTCCTGGGCGTGGTCGCGCTCGCCGGATTCGTGGCGTGGGAGCGGCGGAGCGCGGAGCCGATCCTGCCCGGTCGGATCTTCCACCAGCGCGAGGTCGGGCTCGCGGTGCTCGCGAACTTCGTCGCCGGCATCGGATTCTTCGGCGGGATCGTGTACCTGCCGGTGTTCTTCCAGGCCGTCGCCGGCCGCACCGCGACCGACGCGGGCCGTCTGCTCATCCCGTTCGCGTTCGCGACCGCGATGGGCACCGTGATCGTCGGTCAAGCCGTCGAACGCGTCGGCCGTGGCGTGCGTGCGTTCCCGATCGCCGGGATGGCTGCGATGGCGGCCGGATTCGCGATGCTGAGCACCGTCGAACCGTCGCTGTCGGTCGGTGCCGCGATGGGCTACGGCGCACTCGTCGGCATCGGCATCGGTTTCGTGATGCAGGTGCTCCTCTACGTCGTGCAACGCACCGCCGACGCTCGCGATCTCGGCGCCGCCACTGCCGTCACCGTGCTCGCGCGCATCGCGGGCTCGGTGGTCGGCGTTGCGCTCGCGGGCAACGTGCTCAACCAGCGCCTCGCAAGCGCGCTCGCCGCACGGGGCAGTTCGGTCGTCGCCGCAGCGCTCCAAGGAGACGCTGCCTCGATCGCGGCGCTCGCCGAACCGGGACGCACGCAGGTGATCGAAGCGTTCGCCGCTGCGCTCGGGTCGACGTTCCGGGTCTTCGTGCCCGTGATGTTGGTGGGGCTCGTGCTCGTGCTCGCACTCCCGCGCGACCTCGACGCACGCGTGCGCCCGAAGCTCCCCGAGCCGCCAGACGCGGGCGAACCCGCTCAGGCTCGGACGAGGTAGATCACCGCGGTGAGTCCGCCGAGCAGCACGGCCCCGCCGAGGTAGCTCCCGGCCGCGGCGGTCGCGCCACGCTTGGCCTTGGAGACCTTGACGCGACGACGCGTGTTCTTGGCCCACTTGGCGCGTTCCTTCGCGCTCGCCTCGCGAACTGCGGCCGACTCGATGAACTTCGGGTCGAAGATCTGCGAGAACGGGTCGTTCGGGTCGGGGCGGTCGGCCATCGCGCCATGGTATCGACCGGCATGTGCCGTGCCGCCCGCGGCCGCTGCGACGAACGAATGGTCGGGGAGGGGGGATTTGAACCCCCGACCTCCAACACCCAAAGCTGGTGCGCTACCGCTGCGCCACTCCCCGTGGGCGTCAGCGTATCGGTGGCCCGACCGTCTCGGTGGCCCGACCGTCTCGGTGGTCCGCCCGTCTCGGTGGTCCGCCCGTCGGAGTCGTCCGGGCGTTCCGGCGCGACGCGGGTCGGCTCCTACGATCTGGCTCGATGCGCATCACGTTCCTCGGTCACGTGGGCATGTTCGTCGAGACCCGCCACGGATCGGTCCTGTGCGACCCCTGGTTCACGCCCGCGTACTTCGGGTCGTGGTTCCCGTTCCCCCGCAACGACCGCCTCGACGTCGCCCCGTTCGAGCACCCCGACTTCCTCTATCTCTCGCATCTCCACCTCGATCATTTCGATCCCGACTGGCTCGCCGCGCACGTCGACACGAACGCGCGGGTGCTCTTGCCCGAGTTCACCGTGCCGTTCCTCGAACGCGAACTGCGCGCGCTCGGATTCCGCGAATTCGTCCGGACGCGCCACGGTGAACGCTGCGATCTCGACGGCCTCGAAGTCACGATCCTCGCGTTCAACGCGCCGGCCGACGGTCCGCTCGGCGACAGTGCGATCGTCATCGGCGACGGCGAGACGCGGATGCTGAACCAGAACGACGCGCGCCCCGGATCTGCCGCCGAGCTCGTGGCGCTCGGCCCGTTCGACGCGCAGTTCGTGCAGTTCTCCGGGGCGATCTGGTACCCCGTTGCGTACGACTTCCCGCCCGACGAGATGGCGAAGCTCGCGCGCGACAAGCGGGCCAATCAGCTCGACCGTGCCCGCCAGTACGTCGAGTGGGTCGCGGCACCGCATGTCTTCCCGTGCGCGGGACCGCCCGCGTTCCTCGACGGCGACCTCTTCGCGCTCAACGATCTCGACGACGCCGACACGAACATCTTCCCCGACCAGCTCGTGTTCCTCGGCGAGCTCGCCGACCACGGCATCACGAGCGGCCACCTCGTCGTCCCGGGGTCGATCATCGAGCTCCACGGCGGCGAATGCACCGTGTCACATCCCGACGAGATCGCGATCACCGAACCGTTCCGCGACAAGCGTGCGTATCTCGACCGCTACCGCGCGGACTGGGCGGATTGGCTGGCGGCCGAACGTGCCGGCTGGTCGTCGGGCCGCCACGATCTCGTCGCGGAGCTGCGGGAATGGTTCGAGCCGCTGCTCGCCCGCGCGCCCATCACCAGCACGGGCGTCGGCGGGATCGTCGTGCTGCAGACCGCCGACGAAGCGGTCGCGATCGACTTCGTGGCCGGCGAGGTCCGCGCCTGGGCGGGTGAACCGGTCGTCTATCGCGTGGATGTCGACCGTCGTCTGGTGGAGGCCTGCATCGAGCGCCACCTCGAGGACTGGGTCAACTCGCTCTTCCTCTCGGCGCGCTTCCGTGCGCATCGCGAGGGCGCGTTCAACGAGTTCGTGATGACGTTCTTCAAGTCGTTGTCGGTCGAACGGATCGACCACGTCGAGGCGTGTTACGCAATGGTGCGCGGCGACGCCGACGAGTTCTTCGTACGCGATGGCTGGCGGATCGAGCGTTACTGCCCCCACCGGCAGGCCGACCTGCTCGAGTTCGGCGAGGTCGAGGGCTCGACGCTCACGTGCGCGCTCCACCATTGGCAGTTCGACCTCGAGACGGGCGCCTGTCGCACGAGCGACGGCAAGCGGCTGCGCTGCTCGCGCATCGACCCCTAGACCTCGCGGATCTCGGTCGCGCGACGATCAGGTGGTCGCAGTGTCGTCCGCCGCGGGCGGCGGTGGGATCGCGACGACCTGCGGCGTGACGGCAGCGAAGAACCGTGCGGCACCCGGGAGGTAATAGTGGACTCCGTCCCACCGTTCGCCGAGGTCGCGCGCGATCTGATCGTCGGTGCAGTACTCGACCGGCGGCGTCACCGTGAACACTCGCTCGGGGTCGCGCTCGGCCGCGGCTCGCAACAGGTCGTTGACGTGGCGCGTGCGCGTGTCGTCGCCGCGTTCGGGGAGCGCCTTGAGCCCACCTCCGTCGACGGGGCGCCAGCAGGGGATCTCGACGAGCGCGACCTGCGCACCGGCCGACTCGAGGGCCGCGATGCCCGTCCGCAGTTGTGTGGCGAACTCGTTGTCCCACCGACGCGACCCGAACTCGAGCACCTCACCGTCGATCTCGACGTCGAACACGTCCCAGGCGCCGATCGTCACGAGCGCCACCTGCGCGTCGGCTGCGGTCACCGACGCCTTCCACTCCTCCTGCCAGCCCTCGCACTCCCGTCCGAGATCTCGCCGCAATCCTTGGGTCGACTGGATGCGACCGCGTGAGATGCTGCACCCCTCGACGCTGCCGTTGGTGAGCGCGAGGTCCGAACCGATGTCGTCGGGGGCATTGATGAACAACGTGTTGGCGACCGAGTCGCCGACGATGACGGTACGAATCGGGAGCGAGAAGCGTCCGGGGAGCGTGGTGGTCGTCGGCGCCGCGGGGTCGGCGGTGGTGGTCGTCGGGCCGGGGCGCGCGCCCGCGCCCACGGTTGCGGGATCGAGCCGCACGAGTCCCAACGTCACGATCGCCACTGCGGTCCCCAACGAGACGGCGCCCACGAGGAGGTTCGCGATGCTGCGCCTCCGGTCGCCGCTCGAACCCGACCGCGCCCGAACGAGGAGGTCGCGCAGCGCGCCGCGCCGCACCGGCGTCTCGACATGGCGGTACGAGAGTTCGGCGAGCCCGGCGGTGAGTGCGAGCCGCAACACCATCAACGGGATTCCGTGCAGCGAAATGTCTTCGCCGGGTGTGGTGAGCTGCACGACCGGCCAGTTCCACAGGTAGAGCGCATAACTGCGCCGTCCGATCTCGACGAGCACCGGCGCCGACAGGCCGGCGCGCACGACCCGCGAACGCGGGTGCACTGCGACGGCGGTCACCACGACGGCGAGCAGTCCGACGAACACGAACCCGCGCGGATACAGGAACGGATCCTGGAAGTCGTACTCGGTCGCTGCAAAGGTGAGGAGCGCGATCGCGAGCAACCCGGCGCCGTCGAGCACCGCGCCCGCGCCCGGGCCGGCCCGACCCCGCAGGCGGCCGGGCGACCACACGAGCGCGAGCAGGACGCCGAACAGCAACGTGAAGGCTCGGGTGTGGGTGCCGAGGTACGTGTCGTTCACCGCGTTGGCGTTGAAGTCGTCGAACTGCCACCACATGAGCGCGACCGAAACGGCGGCGGCGCCCGCGACCTTCGGCACGAGCGCCGCGGCGTTCGCCGCCGATCGTCGCATCAGCGCCGCGAACGCGATCGGCCAGACGATGTAGAACTGCTCCTCGATCGCGAGCGACCACAGGTGCCGCAGGAGCGATTCGCCCTCGAAGTACCCGCCGCCGAGCACGAGGTGCCAGTTCTGCACGTAGAGCAGCGACCACAACACGTCGCCGGGGAGCGACGCTGCCTGGTCGTCGCCGAGGCGGACCAGCGCGTAGGCGGAGACGACCAGGAGAACGACGTAGAGCGCGGGGAGCAAGCGTCGAGCGCGGCGGCGGTAGAACGCCGTGAGCGAGATCGTTCCGGTCGTGCGCCATTCGTCGAGCAGCAGCGACGTGATCAGGTCCCCGCTGATGACGAAGAAGACGTCGACCCCGAAGAACCCCGACGAGAACGGCGACACACCGCCGGGGTAGAGGAGCACCGCGGCCACCGACAGCGCGCGCAGTCCGTCGAGTGCAGGTTCGTAGCCGAAGCGAGGCGGGCCGGACGACACGCGGGAGGAGCCTACGGGCGTGCCTGACATCGACCCGGTCAACCGACGGTCCGCGCCGCGGCACCCCGCGCTGACTAGAAAAGGTCATCACCAGGTCGAGGAGGGCGGCATGACCATTGGCTGGAGCGCGGCCGCGCGCCTGGCGCCGGGCGGCGACGGTTCGGGCGGGCACGACGCGAGCAGCGACGCGAGCAGTACCGGGCGCGGCGTGTTCGTCGGCGACGACCTCGCCGGTCTCGTGGCGGCGGGGATCGCCCCCACGCTCGCGACCCGCAGCGGCTTTCGGGGCGCGACCGGCGACGTGCTGCGGTCCGCCGACGCGGCCGACCGCCCCGTTGTGGTCGCCGGACTCGGCGCGACACCGGATCTCGAGACGGTCACCCGCGCTGCCGCGGTGCTCGCACGAGCGTTGCGTCATTGCGAGCGGGTTTCGGTCGTGCTGCCGGCACTCGACGCGGTGCCCGTGGGCGCGGTCGCGCGCGCCGTCGCGGAGGGCATGGCACTCGCGCTCTACCGGTTCGAGCGACACAAGCGCGATCCGCGGCCGAACCTGCTCGAGCACGTCGAACTCGTCGCCGACGACGTGGCGGCGGTGCAGGCCGCGATCGAGATCGCCGAACCGGTGATCGCTGCGGTCACGCTCGCTCGCGATCTCGGCAACGAGACGCCCGAGCGCATGACGGCGACCCGACTCGCCGATGTCGCGGTCTCCCTCGCCGGGGAGCGGGGACTCGCGGTCGAGGTCTGGGACGCCGAGCGCATCGTCGCCGAACGGCTGGGTCTGTTGGCCGCGGTCAATGCCGGGTCGCGCGATCCCGCGCGGCTGGTGCGACTCGATTACGCCCCCGCCCGCGCGAGCGAGTCGACACCGCACCTGGTGCTCGTCGGCAAGGGCATCACCTT
>SXJQ01000019.1 GCA_005779345.1 Actinomycetota bacterium | reverse complement strand
CGGCGTCCCGCCGGGCCTGGCGGCGGGGCCCGACGCGGTCACGACTCGCGCATGCCGTGCAGCTCGGGCTTGGCCGCTCGCCCCATCAGATCGGCGACGTGATCCGCAGGATTCGCGTGTTCGTAGAGCACCTGACCGACGAATTCCGCCAGCGGCATCTCGACGCCCTCGCGGCGCGCGAGCTCGAGGACCGCCACGGTGCTCTTGACGCCCTCGGCGACCATGTTCATCTCCGCGGTGATCTCCTCGAGCGTGCGGCCCTGACCGAGCGCGACGCCGACGGAACGGTTGCGGCTCTGCGGGCTCGAACACGTCGCGATGAGGTCGCCCATCCCGGCGAGCCCCGCGAACGTCAGCGGGTCGCCGCCGAGCGTCACGCCGAGCCGTGCGAGTTCCGCGAGACCGCGGGTGATGAGCGCGGCCTTGGCGTTGTCGCCGTACCCGAGACCGTGAGCGATCCCGACACCGATCGCGATGACGTTCTTGAGCGCGCCCGCGATCTCGCACCCGACGACATCGGGGTTCGTGTAGACACGAAACGTCGGCGTGATGAAGACCTGCTGCACGGCTGCGGCCGCCGCCGCGTCGGGGAGCGCCACCACCGTAGCGGCCGGCTGACCGATCGCGACCTCACGAGCGAGGTTCGGGCCGGTGAGCACACCGATGCGCGCCCGGTCGTGCTCGACGAGCACCTCGGCGATCACCTGCGACATCCGGAGCAGGGTGCCCTGTTCGACGCCCTTGCTCAGGCTCAACACGATCGCGTCGTTCGCGATGTCGGCGCGCGCGTCTTCGAGCACGGCACGAAACCCGTGCGAGGGAACCCCCATCACTACGACGTCGGCATCCCGGACCGCGTCGCCGAGCGACGCCGTCGCTTCGAGCGCTGCGGGCAGTGCGATACCGGGCAGGTATTCCGGGTTCTCGTGTCGCTCGCCGATGGTCGCGGCGAGCGCGGCCCGGCGCGCCCACAACACCGTCGGGGCATTGTGCGCGGCGATCGCGGCGACGGCGGTGCCCCACGATCCGGCGCCGACCACCGCCACACGTCGGATCGCGATCTGGTTCACGAGATCGCGATCATGAGATCGGGCTGGAGACTCGCATGCGTCGACCCCCGGGTCGGCCGTCCGGACCGGTCGGTATCCTAGGCATCCCATGGCCGCCCGCTCCTCCGACGACGACCTCCCGCGGTGCGCGGTCGTCGTACCGATCCGCTCGTTCACGCGTGCCAAGGGCCGGCTCGCCGGCGCCCTCGACATCGACGCCCGCCGAGCACTCGTCCACGACCTCGCAGCACGTGCGCTCGACGCCGCGGCCGGACACGCCGTGGTCGTCGTGACGAGCGACCCCGAGGTCGCCGAGTTCGCCGAACACCGCAGCGTCGCGGCCATCGCCGATCCGGGTTCACTCGACCGCGCGGCCGCCGCGGGCCGCGAGTGGGCCCGCACTCACGACTGCGAGCGCGTCGCGATCCTCCACGCCGACCTTCCGTTCGTCACCGACGTCGACGCGCTCGTCGCGCCCGGACGCGGCGCCGTGGCGATCCTCGTCCCCGACCACCGGGGCGACGGGACCCCCGCCCTGTCGGTGCCGGTCGACGCCCCGTTCGTGTTCGCCTACGGACCGGGATCGTTCGCTCGACACCGTGCGCACGCGGCCGCGGCCGGGCTCGAAGCGCGCGTCGTGCACGACGCCGCACTCGGCTTCGACATCGACCTGCCGAGTGACCTCGCCGCGTTCCAGCGCGATGTGGTGGACCGCACCGCCACCGCGACGAATCCGCTCGCGCAGGAACGGGGGCCACGACCGTGAAGGGCTCCCCGGCGACCGTCAATGCCGTCGTCACGAGCGATCTTGCCGTACCGCGCCGTGCGCTCGCGATCGGCGCGCACCCCGACGACATCGAGTTCGGGAGCGGCGCCACCCTCGCGAAATGGTCCGCCGCCGGTTGCGAGGTCCACCTGCTCGTGCTGACCGACGGGTCGAAGGGCACCTGGGATCCCTCCCACGATCGCGCCGACCTCGTCGCGACCCGCGAGCGCGAACAGCGCGACGCGGCCGCGCGCCTCGGGGCGGCCGAGGTGCACTTCGCCCGGCAGATCGACGGCGAACTCGACAGCGGCCTCGCCGTCCGCGCCGAGGTGTGCCGGACGATCCGATCGACGCGCCCCGAGGTGGTGCTCGGTCACGATCCATGGAAGCGATACCGGATCCATCCCGACCACCGCCATGCCGGCCTGCTCGCCCTCGAAGGCATCGTCGCCGCGCGCGATCCGCTCTTCTTCACCGACCAATTGCTCGCGGCGCATCGCCCCGACGTCGCGCTGCTCTTCGAGCCCGACGAGATCGATCACGTCGAGGTCGTCGCGGAACGACACGTCGTCGCACGGATCGACGCGCTACTCGCCCACGTCTCCCAGTGGGAATCGACGATGCACATCGCCGGTGCCGGCCCCGACGACTTCGTCGCCGCGCAGCGCGCCGAATGCGTCGCCGCCGGCGCGCTCCTCGGCGCGCCGTTCGGTGAGTCGTTCAAGCGCATCGCCGAACTCTGAGAAGACCGGACGCGACAGGGCCCGGCCGAAGCCGGGCCCTGAACGTGCTGCAACCGGAAGCGGGTTCAGCGCTTCTTGGCGGTCTTGCGCTTCGCGGCCTTCTTCTTGGCCGGAGCCT
>SXJQ01000217.1 GCA_005779345.1 Actinomycetota bacterium | reverse complement strand
ATCGCCGGGCAGGGCAAGGCCGATCCTCGTGCCGCGATCACCTCGGCGGCGATGATGCTCGACTTCCTCGGCGAGACCGAGGCCGCCCGGCGTGTCCACGCCGCGGTCGCCGGTTCCGACGACCTCACCGGCTCGACCTCCGAGATCGGCACCGCGATCGCAGAAAGGCTCTGACATGCCCATCACCCCGACGCCGAAGATCTGGATGAACGGCGAGCTCGTCGACTGGGACGCCGCGCAGGTGCACGTGCTGACCCACACGTTGCACTACGGCATGGGCGTGTTCGAGGGCATCCGGGCCTACGAGACCCACCGCGGTCCTGGCGTGTTCCGCCTCACCGAGCACATCGAACGGCTCGCGCGCAGCGCCGCGATCCTCATGATGGAGCTGCCGTACAGCGTCGACGAACTCGTGACCGCGACCAAAGACGTCGTCCGTTCGACCGGGTTGCCGGGGTGCTACATCCGGCCGATCGCGTACTACGGCTACGGCGAGATGGGGCTCAACACGCTTCCCTGCACGGTCGACGTCGCGATCGCGTGCTGGCCGTGGGGCGCGTACCTCGGCGACGACGCGGTCACCAAGGGCGTGCGCATGAAGATCAGCAGCTGGACGCGCCACGACCACAACACGATGCCGCCCGCCGCCAAGACGACCGGCAACTACGTCAACAGCTCGCTCGCCAAGGTCGAGGCGCTCAAGGCCGGCTACGACGAGGCGATCATGCTCAACCCGCAAGGCCTCGTCAGCGAATGCACCGGCGAGAACATCTTCGTCAGTCGACACGGGCGGCTCATCACGCCGCCGCTGTACGCGGGCGCGCTCGAGGGCATCACGCAGAGTTCGGTCACGACGATCGCCCACGACCTCGGGTTCGAGGTCAGCATCGGCGAGCTCACGCGCTCCGACCTCTACGTCGCCGACGAGATGTTCGTCTGCGGCACCGCCGCCGAGGTCAGCGCGGTCAACTCGGTCGACGATCGGGTGATCCCGTGCCCGGGGCCGATGACCCGTCTCATCGCGGATGAGTACGCCAAGGCGGTGCGCGGCCAGACCGACAAGTACAAGGATTGGGTCGAACATGTCGACTGACGGCACCGCGGTCGATCCCGGCGCACGCCGGACCCCCACCGCGGTCGAGATCTACGACACGACGCTGCGCGACGGTGCCCAACTCGAGGGCATTTCGCTCACGGCCGACGACAAGTTGCGCATCGCCGAACAACTCGACTGGCTCGGCGTGCACTACATCGAGGCGGGCTGGCCGGGAGCGAACCCCAAGGACGACGAGGTCTTCGCTCGGATGCACGGCGAGTTGCACCTCACGACGGCCGTGCTCGTCGCGTTCGGTTCCACCCGTCGCGTCAAGGGCAAGGTCGACAGTGACGAGACGCTGCGCAAGTTGCTCGCCGCGCAGACCGGGGTCGTCTGCATCGTCGGCAAGTGCTGGGACTATCACGTCACCGAGGCGCTCGACACCACGCTCGACGAAGGCGTCGCGATGGTTGCCGACTCGGTCGAGTTCCTCCGTTCGGCGGGCCGCGAGGTGTTCTTCGACGCGGAGCACTTCTTCGACGGGTACAAGCGCAACCCGGAGTTCTCGCTCCGCGTGCTCGAGGCCGCCGCCACCAAGGGCGCGACCCGACTCGTGTTGTGCGACACGAACGGCGGGTCGCTCCCGCACGAGGTCGAGCGGATCGTCGGCGAGGTCCACGACTACTTCGGGGGCGACGTCGGAGTCGCGGTGCACCTCCACGACGATGCGGGCACGGGCGTCGCGAACGCGCTCGCGGGCGTGCGCGGTGGCGCGATCCAGGTGCAGGGCACGATCAACGGCTACGGCGAACGTACGGGCAATTGCAACCTGACGACGATCATCCCGAACCTGACGCTGAAGATGGGGGTCGAGACCATCCCGCGCGAGCGCCTCGAACGGCTCACGCCGGTCGCGCACATGGTGGCCGAACTCGTCAACATGCCGGTGAACCCGCAGGCGGCCTACGTCGGCGGGTCGGCGTTCGCCCACAAGGCCGGCCTGCACGTGAGCGCGATCGCGCGGCGCCCCGATGCCTACGAGCACGTGGTCCCCGATTCGGTGGGCAACGGCACTCGGTTCGTCGTCAGCGAACTCGCGGGCAAGAGCACGCTCGTGCTCAAGGCCAAAGAGCTCGGCCTGCAACTCGACGGACCCCAACTCACCGAGGTCGTCGACACGCTGAAGCGTCTCGAGCACGCGGGCTACCACTTCGAGGTCGCCGACGGCAGCCTCGAACTGTTGATGCGCAAGGCGACCGGCTGGCAGCCGGACTGGTTCACGATCGAGACCTGGAAGGTCGAGACGCTCGAGGGCCGGGCTCGCTGGGAGAACGCGACCCCCGAAGCGCCCGCGGCGGTCGAGGTGTACACCGAGGCGACGCTCAAGGTGCACATCGGCGGCGTACGTCGCATCACCACCGCGGAGGGCAACGGACCGGTCAACGCGCTCGATGCCGCGCTCCGGGCGGCGCTCGACGGCGCGTTCCCCGCACTGGAGCAGCTCCATCTGACCGACTACAAGGTGCGCATCCTCGACTCCGATCGCGGGACCGGCGCGATCACGCGCGTGCTGATCGACAGCACCGACGGTCATCGCACGTGGACGACGATCGGTGTCAACGAGAACATCATCGAGGCGAGCTGGCAGGCCCTGCTCGACTCCATCCACTACGCGCTCTTGCAGGCGGAGTTGCGTCAGCGCGCGGGCTGAGACCCCTGGGCGGCGCGCTGCGCCACGAGGTAGCGGTTGGCGTCCGCGATGGGCATCGGCCGTGCCCAGATGAAGCCCTGGCCGAGGTCGCAGCCGAGCTGGGTGAGCGAGGCGCGTTGGTCCTCGCGCTCGACGCCCTCGGCGACGACGCCGAGGCGCAGCGCGTGCGCCAGCGCGATGATCGACTCGACGATCAACGAGGCCCCCGCGTCGTCGATGCCGCGCACGAACGACTGGTCGATCTTGAGGAACTGGATCGGAAGTTCGCGCAGGTAGGTGAGCGACGAGTATCCGGTCCCGAAGTCGTCGAGCGCGAGCGAGACCCCGAGCGCACGGAGCTCGTGGAGCAGTTCGAGCGCTCGGGGGACGTCGTCCATCAGCAGGCTCTCGGTGATCTCGAGCGTCAGCAACTCGGGCCGGAGGTGTCGGCGGCGCAGGGCGTTCGCGACCGTGGTGATGAGTTCGGGGCCGAGTTGGCGGGCCGAGACGTTGACGGTCACGCCGACCTCGGGCGCGATGTCCTGCCATGCAGCACAGTCTCGGCAAGCCTGATCGAGCACGAACGCACCGAGCGCCACGACGAGGCCGGTCTCCTCGGCGAGCGGGACGAACTCGGAGGGCGATACGAACCCGAGGCCCTCGCGCTCCCAGCGCACGAGCGCCTCGAGCTTCAGCGTCGCTCCGGAACGGAGGTCGGTGAGCGGCTGGTAGAAGTTCACGAACTCGTCGCGTTCGATCGCGCGTCGCAACGCCGCGTCGTACTCGAGGCGCGCGTTGGCCCAGGTCTGCATCGCCTCGTCGAACAGTTCGAAGCGATTGCGACCGTTGTCCTTCGCCCGATACATCGCCGTATCGGCGTTGCGGATCAGGTCCGTCGGGGTCTCCGCACCGCCGCTCCACAGGGCGATGCCGATCGAAGTCGTGACGTAGATCTCACGCCCGTCGACCTCGAACGGCGTGTCGAGCGACTCCGCGATCCGACCTGCGAGATCGGCGACCTGCCCGATCGTGGTGAGATGCTCGGCGCAGACCACGAATTCGTCGCCGCCGAGGCGGGCGAGGAGGTCGGTGCCTCGCACTGCGTCCTGGATGCGAGCAGCGACCGCGACGATGAGGCGATCGCCGACTTCGTGACCGAGGCTGTCGTTCACGACCTTGAACCGATCGAGATCGCAGAACAGCACCGCGACGAGTCCGTTCGTGCGTCGCGCCCGTGCGATCGCTGCGTCGAGCCGGTCGTGCAGGTAGCGACGGTTCGCGAGCCCGGTGAGGGCGTCGCGCCGAGCGAAGTGCTCGAGCTGTGCCTCGTACGCGTGGCGACTCGAGACGTCGCGGACGATCCAGGTGACGAGCCGGCGTCCGGCCACGACCAGTGAGCTGACCGAGACCTCGATCGGAAAGGTCGTCCCGTCGGTGCGGCGACCGGTGGTGATGCCCTCGTGGATCGACGAAGGTTCCTCCAGCCAGCGGGCGTCGACGTGGGCGATCGGGACACCGTCGAGGAGGCTGGTCACGGGCTCGCCGCGCGCGGCGTCGGGGTCGACGGCGAACATCTGTTGTGCGGCGCGGTTCGTCGCTTCGATGTGGCCGTGCTCGTCGAGCGAGATGATCGCCTCGGCCGCGTTCTCGAGGATGCCGCGCGTGCGCGCCTCGGAGTCGCGGAGGTCGGCCTCGGCGAGCTTCAGTTCGGACACGTCGGTGAACACGACGACGACGTGTCCTTCGCCCGGGTTGGTCCCCTGGCAGAGCCGAGCCGACGCGAGCACCCAGATCGGCGGCCCGTCGAAGCGCGCGATCCGGAGCTCGGTCCGCTCGACGCGGCCGGTCGTCGCGAGTTCCGCGCGCAACGCCTCGTGGTTCGTGCCGCGCTCGTGCGCGGTGCGCGCGACGATGTCGGTCCAGCGCCGACCACGCAGCCTCCCCTCGGCGACGCCGACCAGACGGTGGGCGCGGTCGTTGGCCTCGGCGATCGTCTCGTCGAAGTCGACGATCAGCACCGCGTCGTTCGTGGTCTCCACGATGGAACGCAGCCGGGCTTCGCTGCGTTCGACGGCCTCGCTCGCCGTGCGCTCGTTCGTGATGTCGATCGCGGAGCCGAGGAACCCGCGGAACGTTCCGGCGTCGACGATCGGCGCGCTGACCGAGTGGATCCAGCGGGTGGCGCCCGACGGCGTCAAGATCCGGAATCGCTCGTCGAATCGACCTCCCGACGTGAAGGCCTCCTGCCAGGCCTCCCACACCCGATCGCGGTCGTCGACGTGGATCAGGTCGGCCCAGCCGTCGCCCTCGTTGTCGTCGTGACTCGTTCCGCTGATCTCGCACCAGGCGGCGTTCGAGTACACGTTCGCACCGGTCTCGTCGGTCATGAATACGCCGATCGGCGCGCGGTCGGCCAGCGTGCGGAAGCGTTCCTCCGACGCGACGAGCTCGTCGAGCACCTGTTGGATCGCGGTCACGTCGCGGCCGACGATGACGAACCCGCCGCCCGGAATCGCGCTCACGCGCGATTCGAACAGGCGTGGTTCACCCTCGATCTCCATCGTGCAGTTGAAGGCGACGGGCGGTGCGCCATCACGGACGGCATCGATCGCGCACAACAGGTCGTGCCACATGTGTGGTGGCGTGATCCGTTCGACCGGCCGGCCGATGATCGCGGCACGGACGGCCGCGTCGTGTTCCGGATAGTGGATCTCGGTGACGACGAGCGCGTCGTCGACGACCGCCCAACGATCGGGATGGGCGGCGAACGCGGCATGAAGGGTCGACCCGAGGCGGTGCGCGGCGCCGACCGCGTGAGCGTGTTGGCGGGTGAGCCGCCGCGTCGCGACGACGAGCAACGACACCATCGCGATCGCGAACCCGATCGTGATCAGCAGGTCGAGTTCGGTCGGCATGGCGGTCCTGTCGATTGCTCCCTCGCCCCGAGAGCGCAGCGTCGACGAGCTGGACACTTCACCCAGCTTCGAGGTCTCTTTCGGCGGCCGCACGCGCCACCTGAGGCACGACTCGGGGCTTCGAGGCCGGCAGCGGCGGGCGAGGGAGCCTTGGCTAGGGTTCGCGTCGTGCCGACCGACCCTTTCGTCGCCAACCACCTCGACGACGCCCCGCGCCATCGTCAGAACCTCCCGGCCGGCGTCGCCTACCCGCCGGCCCGCCGGGCCGAGCCGGGCCGCCGTCCCGGCGAGGTCGGCGTGGACAGAGCACCGGGAGCGCTGCTCGGGACGCCCGGTCCGAACGTCGGCTATGCGCGGACGCTCGCCGAGCGCGCCAAGGGTTCGCTGCGCCTCGCTGCGGGCGAACGGGTCCACGACGTCGTGGCCGTGATCGCGGAGATCGCCATGAAGCGCGCCGGCGAGTTCGGCCGGGCGCCGGTGAAGGCCGACCTCGACATCGCGATCGCGCTGCTCGGCTACGACGGTTCGGCCGACCCCGATTGGGCCGTTCGCCGCAGCCGGTTGGTGCACGACGCCGATCACCATTACCAGCATCGGCGCGCGCTCGTCGACGCGGTCCCCGCCGAGTTGTTGCGGCGCCCACCCGCCGAGATCGCGCCACGGATCGCGGGCTGGCGCGACAGCACCGCTCAGGCGTCGGTCACCCACTGACCGAAGGGTCCGGGCACCGCCCCGCCCGAGCGTGAGTCGCTCGCCGCGTGTTGCCGTCTCACCAGCGCGCGATCACCGTGTCGGCGAAGCGGGCGAGCGAGTCGATCCGCACCGAGAGATCCTCGGGGTCACCGCCGTAGAAGTACCACGGCACTGCCTGGATCTCGGTGACGCCGAGATCGGCGAGGCGGCGATAGCCGTCGAGGTCGAAGGCATCGATCGCCAAGACGTTGAGCGAGAACGGCATGTCGGACCGGCCGTACTCGGCTCGGTAGCGGTCGAGATCGGCGATCGCCTGGGTGATCTCGGCCGTGGAGTTCTGGACCGAGATCCAACCGTCGGCGGCGCGTGCCGCGCGTCGCAGGCCCGGTTCCGAGAGGCCACCGACGATGATCGGGACCGCGCGCTCGGGTGCCGGTGAGATCATCAAGCGGTCGAAGTCGTAGTGGGCGCCGTGGTACTCGACGAAACGCGGACCGCCGCCACCGCACACGAGGCGGAGGATGTCGATCATCTCGTCGCAGCGGCGGCCGCGGGTGCGCATCTCGGTGTGGGTCCAGGCGAACTCCTCGGGGATCCACGACAGGCCGACCCCGAGGCTCACCCGCTCGCCCGACAACACCGCGATGCTCGCGAGCTGCTTGGCGACGAGCAGCGGATCGCGGATCGGTAGTTTCACCACGTTGGTCGTGAACTCGATGCGTTCGGTGACCGCCGCCATCGCCGGCATCGCCACGAACGGGTCGACGAAGGGGGTTTCGGGCGGCCAGAAGCGCCCACCGTCGGCGGAGTAGGGGTAGTCGGCCGACACGCGCTCGGGGAAGAAGACCGAGTCGGGGACGGCGATGGAGTCGAAACCGTTCGCCTCGGCGGCCCGCGCCATCGGCAGGAGGTGGTCGGCGGCGAACATCGGGAACGGGACACACCAGCGCATGGAAGCAAGACTAGAACGTGTTCTAGTCTCGGCCCATGGGTCTCGAATTCGGGTTGTTCAATTCCGGCTGTGTGCTGCATCAGTGGGCGCAGGGCAAGGCGGCGCCGGAGCACCAGCGCCTCATGGAGGAGGTCGCGCTCGTCCAGGCCGGCGACCGCAGCGGCTTCAAGTACAGCTGGGTGACCGAGCACCACTTCCTCACCGAGTACTCGCACCTGTCGGCGAGCGAGGTCTTCCTCGGCTATCTCGCACACGCGACCGAACGCATCCACATCGGCTCGGGCATCTTCAACATCACGCCGCCCGTGAACCACCCCGCGCGGATCGCCGAACGCGTCACGATGCTCGACCACCTCTCGGAGGGCCGCTTCGAGTTCGGCATGGGTCGCGGCTCGTCGACCACTGAACAGGGCGGCTTCGGGATCGACGATCCCGACCTCACCCGGGAGATGTTCGACGAGGTCGTCGGTGAGTTCCGCGCGATGTGGCGCGCCGACGCCTACGGCGGCCACGCCGGCACGCACTTCGCGATGCCGGAGCGCAACGTGTTGCCGAAGCCGTATTCGTCACCGCACCCGCCGATGTGGGTCGCCGCCGGCTCGCCGAGCACGTTCGAGAAGGCCGCGCGCATGGGCCTCGGCGTGTTGTGCTTCACGCTCGGGAGCATCGAGCAGCTCAAGCCGCTCATCGAGCTCTACAAGAACACGATTCGCGACGCCGATCCGGTCGGCGACTACGTGAACGACAACGTGATGGTCACGAGCCAGATGCTGTGCCTCGAAGACGGACAGCGCGTGCGCGATCTCGCGCCGACGCTCGCGGGCTCGTACCAGACGAGCCTGGTGTTCCGGTACCTCGACACGTTCCCGCGACCGCCCGGTGTCCCCGTGTGGCCCGAGGTGATCCCCGAGCGGTCGCGCGGCGACTTCGAGGCGTCGATCCTCGCCGGCGACACGTGTTACGGCGACCCCGAGGAGGTCACCCGCGCCGTGCAGAAGTTCGCCGACGCCGGCGTCGACCAACTCGTGTTCGGGATGCTCAGTTCGGCGATGAGCGGGGAGATCGCGATCGAGGCGGCCGAGACGTTCGGCAAGCACGTGATCCCGCAATTCGACACCGACCCGGTGCACCGCACGACGAGGCTGCGCGAGGCCGCGGCCGCGGGCTGACTCGGTCGTTCTGTCGTTCGTTCTGTCGGTCGGGGTGGGTTGTCTCACCCCTCCGGTACGATGCGAACATATGTTCGTGTCTGCCAAAGCCCTGTGCACCGAGGTCGGCGCCTTCGCCCGGCGCTTCGACGCGTGGTCGCTCTCGGGCGACGATGCCGTGAGCGTGCTGCGTGAGTTGGGGCAGGTCCGTCGGCTGGTCGACGGGCTGATCGCGGTCACGACCGCACGGGTGGAGGCGACGGCCGCGTATCGCGGGCGCGGCGAGCGGTCCGCGACCGAGTCGTGCGCGAAGGCGCTCGGGTCCTCCGCGGGCGAGGCCAAGGCGATGCTCGCCGCCGGCAAGGCGATCGCGCAGAGCCCCGCGATCGAGGCCGCAGCCCGTGAGGGCGCGATCACAACGACGCAGGCCGCGCTCATCGCCGCGACGACCGAGTTCGCTCCCGATGCCGAAGCCGATCTGGTCGAGGCCGCGAAGTCCGGTCTGGCGGCGTTGCGCGAGAAGTGCATCGAGGCGCGGGCCAACGCCGAGACCGAAGCGGGACGACGCGCACGTCAGCGCAAGGCCCGGCGCCTGTCGACGTGGACCGACGCCGACGGCATGTTCGCGGGCATGTTCGTGCTCGAGCCCGAGATCGGCGGCCAGATCAAGACGATCCTCGACGACGCGGTGCAGCGGAGCTTTCGCGCCCATCGCGCCACGGGCGAGCATGAGCCCCACGAAGCCTACGCAGCCGATGCCCTCGCGGTCGCGTTCCTCGGTGACGCCGAGGCAGAGGTCGCGGCGGTCGGAGCGGCCGAGGGCGATGTCGATGCTGCTGGTGGTGCAGGTGCTGCTGGTGGTGGTGGCCGCGGTGCCCGCGGCCGTGGCGCGGCGGCGCCGCGTGGCCGGGGAACGCACATCACGACCCACGTGGTGATCAGTCTCGAGGCGTTGCTGCGGGGCGACGCGTGGCCGGGGGAACGATGCGAGATCCCCGGAGTCGGGCCGGTCAATGCCGAGTGGGTCCGCGCGCAGATCGGCGACGCGTTCCTCACTGCGGTGGTGGCCGACGGCACCGACATCCGCACGGTCGCGCACTTCGGGCGGCACATCAACGCGAAGTTGCGTACCGCGCTGATGGTGCAGGGCCGGGTCTGCGACATCGAGGGTTGTGGCGCTCGTGGCTACCTCGAGATCGATCACCGCCACGACTACGCGAAACGCGGGCCGACCGCGCTGCACAACCTGGGCTGGCTCTGCGCCCACCACCACCGGCTGAAATCGCGCGGCTGGATCCTCGGCCCACCGGGGCGCGTTGCCGGCAGGCGCTCGCTGACACCTCCCGAGCGAGATACCCGTGCGGCGTGACGCGCCGCTCTGGGGGCGACTCAGGTGCCGGCGTGTCAGGTGCGGGGTGAGTCCGGTGCGGGCGACGGCGGTGCGGGGTGAGTCCGGTGCGGGCGACGAGGTGCGGGGCGACTCAGGTGCCGGGCGACCAGAACCGTTGCCAGGATTCGAGGCGATACGGCAGTGTCCCGCGACCCGTGGTCGACTCGGGCCAGTTCGCGTCGGGCTGGTCGAGGGGGCGCTCGGCGATCGGAACCCCCCAGAACAACTCGTGCTTGCGGCCGGCGAAGCGCCACACGCCGTCGTCGCCGCGGGCGTAGCGATCCGAATACACGATCGCCTGCTCCACGATGCGGCCCGACCGCGGCGGGTCCTCGACGCGGCCGAGGCAGTACACGATGCCGTGCGCCACGTCGGGACCGTCGAGTTCGATCACATGGTTGCCGACGAGCAACACGGTGACGCCGACCGCGCGCAGCGAATCGTCCCAGAACTCGCGGGTGACGGCGCCGGGCACGAACAGCGACACGAGCGTGTCGAGGTCGCGCGAGTCGAGCGCCCAGGCGTATCGCGCGACGAGCTGTCGGATCTCGTCGCGCGCGATGGTCTCGGAGATCGCCATCGCCCGGCTTCAGCGACCCAGGATCGAGTCGAGTTCGGCGACGGCGGCCTCGCGATCGTCGGTGACCACGACCCCGGCCATGCCGAGTTCGCGCGCCGCTGCGACGTTCGGCCCGAAGTCGTCGAGGAACACCGTGCGTTCGGCGACGGCACCGAGGCGGTCGAGCGCGAGGCGGTAGATGCGCGGGTCGGGCTTGCGCACACCCTCGAACGACGAGTCAACGATGTCGTCGAACAGTTCGGCGACCGGGATCATCTTCTCCCAGTGCGGCCGGAACTCCCTGAGGTTGTTCGTGACGATCGCGGTGCGATAGCCCTCGGCCCGCAGTTCGCGCAGGTGCGTGACCATCACGATCGCGTGGTCGACATCGTCGTCGGTGCCCGTCCCGAACAGCGAGAACGGGTCGAGGTCGACGCCATGATCGGCCGCGTGCGCCATGAGCGCCTCGCGGGCGTCGACGAAGGTGATCTCGCCGCGTTCGAGCCGATGCCAGGGGTGATCGGTGTCGGCGTGATACGGCCCGAAAACGATCTCTTTGAGTTGTTCGGCAGCGAGACCGAAGCGTGCCGCGGCGGCGCCGATGGTCGCGAACGGCGACCCGGTGAACACGCCGCCGAAGTCGTAGAGGAGGGCATCGAACGATCTGGACATGGTGCGGGGATCGTAGGGCAGACTCTCGCCCGCATGACCGAGAGCCGTCTCGCCGCCATCGACCTCACCGATCTCGACAACTTCGCCGACGGGTTCCCGCACGACCTGTTCGCGATCCATCGCGCCGAGGCGCCGGTCCACTGGCACGAACCGACCGAGCACACACCCGACGGCGAGGGCTTCTGGTCGATCGCCACCCACGCCGAGACACTCGCGGTGATGCGCGACGCGGTGGCCTTCTCGTCGGAGACGGGCGGTGACCGCCCCTACGGCGGCACGATCCTGCCCGACTCGCCCGCCGCGGGATCGCTGCTCAACATGATGGACGACCCGCGCCACCAGCGGATCCGTACCCTCGTGTCGCACGGTCTCACGCCGCGGCGGATCGCCCGGCTCGAAGACGACCTCCGCGTCCGGACCCGGCGCCTGCTCGCTGCTGTCGACGACGCGGGGGAGTGCGACTACCTCGTCGACGTCGCCGCGGAGTTGCCGATGCAAGCGATCTGCATCCTGCTCGGCATCCCCGAGGTCGACCGCCACTTCTTGTTCGAGTGCGTCGAGCAGGTGTTCGACTTCGGCAACCGCCGCGCGGCGGGTGGCTACGACGAGTCGATGACGGCGTCGGGCGCCCGCATGTTCGAGTACGGCGCGAACCTGATCGCGGAGAAGCGAGAGCGAGCCGGCGACGACATGCTCTCGGTCGTGGTGCACGCCACGCTGGCCGACCAGGACCCGCCGGCGCTCACCGACGCCGAACTGCTCAGCTTCTTCACCCTGCTGTTCGCCGCCGGATCCGACACGACCCGCAACGCCGCGGCCGGAGGTCTGGTCGAACTCGCGCGCGATCCGGACTCGTGGGCCCGGTTGCGCGCCCACCCCGAGTTGGTGCCGACCGCCGCCGAGGAATCGGTGCGCTGGGTCAGCCCGGCCGCGTACAACCGGCGGACCGCGACGCGCGATCTCGAGTTTGCCGGGCAGCGGATCGCGGCGGGCGACAAGGTCGTGTTCTGGGAGGCGTCGGCGAACCGCGACGAGCGGGTCTTCGACCGTCCGATGACGTTCGACATCGCTCGCGACCCGAACCCCCACGTCGGGTTCGGTCACGGCGTCCATCACTGTCTCGGTGCGAACCTCGCCCGGCTCGAGTTGCGGGTACTGCTCGACGAGACGCTCGCGGCCTGGGCGACCGTCGAACTCACGGGCGCGCCCGAGTGGGCACGGAGCAACAAGCACACCGGACTGCGCCACGTACCGGTCCGCTTCACGAGGAGCACCCAATGACACAGTTGCTCGTCGGGCCCACGATCTCGGCGGATTCGCACGTGACCGAGCCGCCCGGCACGTACCTCGACCGCATCGACCCCGAGTACGCGGACCGCGCGCCGCGAATCCGCCAGATTCCCGGGCTCGGTGTCTCGATGGTCGTCGATCCCGACACGCCGACCCAGCTCATGGTGCCCTACGCGATGGTCGCGGCCGCGGGGCGCCCGGCCGACGAGATCGGCCTCGACACGAATCGCGAGTGGGACTGGCTCCACCCCGGCGGTTACGACGCCGACGCGCGCCTCGGCGAGCAGGACCGCGACGGCGTGCTGAGCGAGGTCATCTACCCGAGTACCGGGATGATCCTGTGCAACCACCAGGACCGCGCGTACATGCGGGCCTGCATGGACGCCTACAACCGATGGCTGACCGAGTGGTGCGCGACCGACCCCAACCGCTTGGTCGGCATCGGCCAGACCGCGATGCGCACGCCGGAAGAGGGCATCGCCGACCTGCACACGATCCGCCGGCTCGGGCTCCGCGGGGTGATGCTCCCCGGGACGCCGGTCGTCGACGACTACGACGCACCGGCGTACGACGACTTCTGGCGGACGTGCGTCGAACTCGACCTCCCCGTGTCGTTCCACATCCTCACCGGCGGCGACGGTCTCTTCGCGAAGCCCCGCGGGCCGCGGATCAACACGTTCCTGTCGATCATCCGCGGGAACCAGGACATCATCGGGATGCTCGTGTTCGGGGCGGTGTTCGAACGGCATCCCGAGCTGAAGGTCGTGTGCGTCGAAGCCGACGCGGGTTGGGCCGCCCACTTCATGTATCGCTCCGACCACGCGTACGACCGCCACCGCAACTGGCTCCCCTCGGGGGCGATCACGAGGCGCCCGAGCGAGTACTTCCACGACAACGTGTACCTCACGTTCCAAGACGACTGGGTCGCGTTCCGCAATCTCGATCTCGTGAACCCCGAGCGGCTCATGTGGGCGAACGATCACCCGCACTCCGACAGCACCTGGCCGAACAGCCAGACCCTGCTCGCCGAGCACACCCGCGACCTCACCGAGTACCAGCGTGACCGGATCCTGCGCCGCAACTGCGCCGAGCTCTACGGCATCACGCTGCCGTGACCGCGCGATCGGAACAAGCGCGATCGGAACACGCCCGACCTTCCGCCGTGCGGATCAACGACTTCGCGAACCCGGTGTTCTCGCGCGAGATCGCCGAGGTCCGCGCGTCGGTCGTGCCGATCGCCGAGGCGATGGAACTGCGGCCCGACGTACTCATCGATGCGGCACGCGCCGAACTCGGCCTCGACGACTTCGGGCCATGCAACTCGTGGCGCGAACGGCTCGACGTGCTCTGCGCCGCGCTGCGCGACGAGGCGAACCTCGCCCCGTTCGGCAAGCTCTCCAACGTCGCGCTGCTGACCGGGCTGTTGAAGAACCGGCTGTTGCTCGCCGACCTGCTCGCCCGGCACCCCGAGATCCACGACCTCGAGATCGCGGCGCCGATCATCGTGTGCGGATTGCCGCGCACCGGAACCACGCACCTCCACAACCTCATGTCGGCCGATTCGTCGCTGCGATCGTTGCCCTATTGGGAGAGCCTCGAACCGTTCGCCGCGCCGGGCGAGGCCGCGACCTGCGTCGAGGGCGGTCCCGACGAAGATCCCCGGATCACGCGGGCCAAGGTCGGCTGCGACTTCCTCGGTGCGACGATGCCGCTGTTCGAGCGGATGCACGAGATGACGTGGGACCACGTGCACGAGGAGATCCAACTCCTCGCGATCGACCTGTCGACGATGCTGTTCGAGACGATCGCGACCGTGCCGTCGTGGCGCGACTACTACCTCGCCCACGACCAACGCCCGCACTACGAGTACCTGAAGACGGTGCTCAAGGCGCTCACGTTCCTCCGGCCGGGCCCGGGCGGCCCGACCGCGACCCGTTGGGTGCTGAAATCGCCGCAGCACCTCGAACAGTTCCCCGCGTTGCGTGCGACCTTCCCCGACGCGACCTTCGTGGTCACACACCGCGATCCGGTGTCGGTCACCGTCTCGATGGCCACGATGCTGGCCTACACGGCACGCATGAACGTGGCGCACCCCGATCCACTGGCGACCGGGGCCGAATGGTCGGCGCGGCTCGAGACGATGTTGCGCACCTGCGCCGACCAACACGACGTGCTGCCTCCGGACCAGACCATCGACGTGCGGTTCGACGAGTTCATGGCCGACGACATCGCGATGGTGCGACGCATCTACGAACTCGCCCGACAGCCGTTCACCGAGACGACGCTCGCGGAGATGAAGGGGTTCATGGACGAACACCCACGCGGCAAGCACGGCACGATCGTCTACGACCTCGCCGACTTCGGACTCGACCCTGCGGAGCGATACGAAGCGCTCGGCTTCTACCTCGACCGGTTCGCCCTCACCCGCGAACGCTGATCGGCCCGGCGACGTACTGCCAACACGAGCAGTCGTACTCGAGTTGTTGCACGTAGACGAGGTCGCGGCCCGTGGCGAGGGCCGTCGACGACAGCGTGGCGAAGCGGCCGTCGGGGAGTGGGAGCGCGATCTCGGCCGACGTTTCGGCCTGCAATGCGTCGAGGTCGCCCCGGGTCGCGAGCAGAACGGCGAGGCACAGCTCCTCGATCGAGCGGTAGCGCGCGATCCCGTACTCGTAGTCCTCGCCCTCGGCCGCGGTGATCGCCGCGCAGGCCTCCCCGAGCGCGGGTGGTGCGGTCGGGATGATCGTGGCCGCCGCGTTGCCGGGCGACGCGGTGACCGCCAGCATGCCGTCGTACGCGTCGCCCGCCGCGAGCTGGAGCTCGTCGACCGTCGAATCGTCGGTGCCGTCGTGGAGCGGGTTCGCGATCCATTGTGCGCCGAGGCCCGCGAGCTCGAGGCCGGCCGGGCCGGCGCAGGCGCGATCGAGCAGGGTCACGACCGCGGTCACCTCGGCGTCGCGGAACGCGTCGTACGCCTCGCGCAGACCTTCACAGCCGAGTTGGTCGTCGTAGGTGACCGTGGCCTCGGTCACGTGAGCGTCGATGTCGCCGAGTGCCCCGGTGAGTGCGTCGACGACCTCATCGGCGATCGCCTGCTCGCCGGGCGCGCCGGAACGCAGGATCCCGACCCCCGACCCGGGCTCCAACCGACCTTCGTCGGCCAGCGTGCGGATCGTGCGCGACGAGAGCGTGTCGATCTCGTCGCCGATCGCGACCCAGCGACCCGCAGCGGCCGAGAGTTGCGCGCGTGACGCCGATCCGAGCTGGATCAGCTTCGCCTCGGCGGCGGCGCATTCGAGGTAGGTCGCGTCGATCCCGCGGGCGATGACGACGTCGTTGTGTTCGTCGTGCACGACATCGTCGCAGAGCCCCGCGAGGCTCACGGGGTCGGTGAGGTCGTAGTCGTCGTGAACGTGCAGCTCGATCTCGCGCCCATCGCAACCGTTCAGGTGATCGACGAGTGCCCGGACCTGCGCGGATTCGTCACCGGTGGGTGCGATCCCGAGCTTGGCGCGCGATTCGGGGTCGGCCACGACCAGCGCGAGCGCGAGCGGCGCGCCCGCGCCGGGTTCGGTGCCGGGCTCGGGGTCGCGGCAGGCCAGGAGATCGGGGACCAGCGCGGCAGCGGCGTCGCTCTGCTCGCGGGCGAGGTCGGGGTTCGTCCCCGGCGGGCGCGTGTCGCTCGGACCGCCGGTACGACCCGGCGGCTCGGAGGAGCCCGCGCACGCACCGAGCGCGAGCGCCGCGGCGAGGAGACCCGCGACGAGGCCGCCCGACACGCGGTCGGGCGCGGTGTGTGGGGTGCCGGGGCGACGCATCGCCGGGCAGCGTAACGATCGGTCGCGCGTGGCTCGCGGCACCGACGGAGCCTTCATCGTCGTGCCATGTGGGCGCCGGCGCGGCGACCGAAGAAGCTGCCGTCGCCGAGGCTGATCCCGCTCGCGTACCCGCGTGCCGCGAGGCTCACCGAGGTGCGGCCGGCGGCGGCGAGCCCCGGCACGGGGACGCCCGACCCGTCGAGCACACGGCCTTCGGTGTCGACGGCGAGGCCACCCAGGGTGAACGTCGCGTAGATCGCGTCGTGGTCGACGCGCAGGTCGATGGCGCCGAGCCCCGGGCCGAGCGGCTGCACGAACGGACGGCGTTTGTGGAATTGCGGGTCGTCGCCGCGTGCCGCGTGCTCGTTGTACGCGGCGACGGTCGCGGCGAACCGGTCGCGGGGGAGTCCGAGGTCGTCGGCGAGTTCCGCGGCGGTCTCGGCCGCCCACTGCACGCGCAACCCGAGCAGGTTCCGTTCGGCGACGACCTCGTCGACGACGAGGAACACCTGGCCGTGCTGTTCGACGAGGGCCTGCAGTCCGATGCGGCCGGTGTAGGTGTCCTCGTTGACGAAGCGTTCGCCGGCTGCGTTCACGAGGATGCCGCGGCACAGTCGATGCGGCGGGCCGAGCGGCAAGGCGCACTCGAACGAGTCGAGCCGGGCCGTCGCGCCGCCCGCGCCCGTCCCGAGGAGGATCCCGCGCCCGTCGTCGGACGGCGTGCCGACCCGCCAGGCCTCGTTCGGGACGTGAGCAGTCGGGCAGTGTTCGGCGACCATCGCGTCGTTGTTGATGAAGCCGCCCGCGGCGAGCACCACGCCGTGGCGCGCGCGGATCGCTCGGGCGGCGCCGTCGATGGTGGCGAGCACGCCAACGACCTCGCCGTCGTCGACGACGAGCCGGTCGACCCGCGCCTCGGT
>SXJQ01000216.1 GCA_005779345.1 Actinomycetota bacterium | reverse complement strand
GAGCAGCGCCAGCGCCTCGCCGGCCTCGACGTCGAGGTCGAGGTCGCTCACCGCGGTCTGGGCGCCGAACCGCTTTGCGAGGCCCGCGATGGTCACGACCGCCGCAGGGTCTCCAACTTCGGAGTCGGGTTCGCGCTCGGGCACGACCGCAAGGGTACCGCGAAGTCAGGTTATCCTTACCTGACCCGGCCCGGCCCGACCGCCCGGCCTGAACAAGCGACGTGACCGATGGCAGATCACCACGACACCACCGAGGAGTACCTCGAGAACATCCTCGAGATCGAGGAAGAGGGGGTCAAGGTCATGCGGGCCCGGCTCGTCGAGCGCCTCGGGATCTCGGCAGCGTCGGTGTCCGAAACGGTGAACCGCCTCGCGGATCAGGGGTACCTCGCACTCGAGGTCGACCGCACCGTCACCCTGACGCACAAGGGTCGCACGCTCGCGACCCAGGTCGTCCGGCGGCATCGTCTCGCCGAGCGTCTCTTGATGGACGTCATCGGCCTCGAGTGGGAGAAGGTCCACCGCGAGGCCGATCGGTGGGAGCACGTGATCTCCGACGACGTCGAGGAGAAACTCATCGCGCTCCTCGGCGATCCCGCGACCTGCCCGCACGGCAATCCGATCCCGGGTTCCAAACGCGGCCGCCGCGCCGAGACGACGACGCCACTCGCGCAGTTGAGCACGGGGCAGGTCACCGTCAGCCGGATCAGCGAGAAGCTCGAACTCGACGACGAAGGGCTCCGCCTCGTGGCACGGGCACGGTTGATGCCCGGATGCACGGCGACCGTCTCACGATCCGACGACGGCGGCATCGTCGTCACCACGGCGACCGGCGAGCACCGCCTTCCCGACCGCGTCGCCGAACAACTCCACGTCGTCGTTCCGGCCTGACGCGGTCGGGCGTCAGGAGCGCGGCGTGTCGTCGGCGGGTTCGGCCGGTTGCCACGATCGCAACGTCATCGACATCGAGGTCTCGATCCCCCCGGCGTCGGTAGCCGTCACCCGACGCAACTGGGGGAACAGCTCGCCGTCGACCGGCCAGTAGAGATCCCAGTACCGATCGCTGCGCAACGGACGGGTGACGCCCGCTTCCCACACCTCGGCGGTGAACTGCGCGGGCAACCAGCGTCCGTCGGGCCGCAGGTGCCACCGGTCGACGCGCACCACCTCGAGCAGCGCATGCTGGCGGCGGGTCGCCATCGTGATCCGTCCCTTGCGGACGCGGAACGTCGCCTGGTGCGGATCGTCGTGCAACAGCACGAGTGGGCCGAGCGGATGTGGTGAGTCGTCGAGGGTCATCGCGAACTGGCCCTCACCACGCTCGAAGTCGTGCCCCCACAGTTGCCGCGAGATGGCCCGGAGTTCTTGGACGAGCCACTCGGCGAGCGTCGGGTCGCCGGCGTCGTGTTCGAGCACCGCGTCGACGTCGCCCGCGCCGAGCATCGCGACGGTCGCCGCGAATTCTTCGATGCCCGGAGGTCCGACGCGGCACCGCGCGCGGAACCCCCCGAACGAGTTCGGATACCGGTACCGGCGCGCGAACGCGTCGCGGAGCAGCGAACGGGCCGCGTCGGGCGGAGGCGTCATGACCCTCCCTCATCGGCAGACGGACCCAGAACCGACAGGCCCAGTTTCGGCAGGCCCAACCGGCCCGGGTCAGCCGCCCGCGACCGCCGGGATGATGCTCACGACCTGACCATCGGCGATCACGGTGTCGGCCCCATCGAGGAAGCGGATGTCTTCTTCGGCGACGAACACGTTGACGAAGCGACGGATCGCGCCCGCCGGGTCGAAGATGCGCTCGCCGAAACCGGGGTGTGCCGCTTCGAGCGCGGCGAGTACCTCACTCACCGTCCCGGGCTCGAGCGCGACCTCGGCCGCGCCTCCGGAGAGGCTGCGGAGTTGGGTGGGGATACGAACGGTGACGGTCATCACTGCTCCTCGACGTCGAACGCGGCGGTGAACGCCTCGATGGTGGGTGGAATGGTCGCGGTCGGACCGGCCACCGGCACGACCGCGTCGAGTGTCTTCAAGCCATGACCGGTGATGTAGACGACGGTGCGTTCGTCGGGCCGAACCACGCCCGCTTCGGCGAGTCGCTTGAGCGTCGCGACGGTGACCCCTCCCGCCGTCTCGGCGAAGATGCCCTCGGTGCGCGCGAGCAATTGGATCGCGGCGACGATCTCGTCGTCGGTGACCGCGGCCATCGCGCCACCGGTGCTGCGCACGACATCGAGCGCGAAGTAGCCGTCGGCCGGGTTCCCGATCGCGAGGCTCTTGGCGATCGTCGACGGCTTCACCGGCTTGATGGTGTCGGCGCCGTCGAGCCAGGCCTTCGCGATCGGCGAGCAACCGAGCGCCTGCGCTCCGCTCACGCGCACCTCGGGTTCGCGGTCGAGGAGGCCCACCTTGTGGAGCTCGCGAAATCCCTTGTCGATCTTGGTCAACAACGAACCGCTCGCCATCGGCACCACGACGTGATCGGGCGTCTCCCAACCGAGCTGTTCGGCGACCTCGTACGCGAGCGTCTTGGAACCCTCCGCGTAGAAGGGCCGAACGTTGACGTTGACGAACGCCCACGGGTAGGCGCCCGCGAGTTCGGCACAAAGGCGGTTGACGTCGTCGTAGTTGCCGTCGACCGCGACGACATTGCCGCCGTAGACCGCGGTGGTCACGATCTTGCCTGCCTCGAGATCGGCGGGAACGAACACGTAGCTCTTGAGTCCCGCGTGCGCGGCGTGGGCCGCTACCGAGTTCGCGAGATTGCCGGTCGACGCGCACGCAGCGGTCTTGAATCCGAACTCGAGCGCCTTGCTGAGCGCCACCGCGACGACGCGGTCCTTGAAGGAGTTCGTCGGGTTCAACGTGTCGTTCTTGATCCAGACCTCGCCCAGCCCGAGCGCGGCCGCGAGCCGGTCGGCCCGCACGAGTGGCGTGAACCCCGCGCCGAGATCGACGGCGACGTCGCCGTCGGCGGGCAACAGGTCGGCGTAACGCCAGATCGAGTCGGGGCCCGCCGCGATCTTCTCGCGGCTCACCGCAGCGCGGATCGCGTCGTAGTCGTACACGACCTCGATCGGGCCGAAGCACCATTCGCACGTGTAGATCGGCGCGATCTCGTAGTCGTGCCCACACTCGCGACAGCGCAAGCCGGATGCGTATGTCATGGAAACTCGTTTCCTCTCACTCGGTGCGCTCGAACCGAGCGCCCCGAGCGGGTCCCGCCGGGCGGGTTCCGCAAGAGGCGACTCATCGGTCAGGCATTGGCACCTGGCTCCGGGTTCGTGTAGCACGGTTCGAATCCGGTGCTGGTTGCCGCGGCGTCGTCGGGCCTGTCCCTCGGCCGCTCTGGATGAGCGCATTACTGCTATGTGGCGAAGCAACGTACCAGGGATCGAGCGGCCGGGAGAAACCGAATCTCCGGCCGTAGGCTGCCCGGACTATGGCGCACCCGGCCTTGGATCTGCTCGAAGCCCGTGCCCGGACGGGGGCGACGGTGTCGGTCTGCCTGCCCGCGCGCAACGAGGAGGCGACGGTCGGCCACATCGTCGGCACGGTGCGCCGCGAGCTGATCGAACGCTTTCCCCTCGTCGAGGAGATCCTCGTGCTCGACGACGGCTCCACCGATGCCACCGCGGCGGCCGCGGCCGACGAAGGCGCTCGCGTCGTCACCGTCGCCGACGTGTTGCCCGAACTCGGGCCCGGCTCGGGCAAGGGCAACGCGATGTGGACGAGCCTCTACGCGAGTCGCGGCAGCATCATCGTGTTCGTCGATGCCGACATCCGCAACTTCGGCGCGCATTTCGTGACCCGTCTCGTGCGCCCCCTGCTCGACCACGACGAACTCGTGTTCACGAAGGCGTTCTACCGACGACCACTCCACGGTGAACCGGCGGGCGGCGGGCGGGTCACCGAGCTGATGGCCCGCCCCGTGCTGTCGCACCTCTTCCCGCACCTCACCGACATCGTGCAACCGCTCGCCGGCGAGTACGCAGGCCGGCGGAGCGCGTTCGAGCAGGTTCCGTTCGCGCAGGGCTGGGGGGTCGAGATCGCGTTGCTCGTCGACCTCGAACAGCGATTCGGGCGCGCCGCGATCGGCCAGGTCGACCTCGGCGTGCGCGAGCACCGCAACCGGCCGCTCGACGAGCTGGGCGCGCCGGCGCTCGCGATCCTCGCGACGGCGTTGCGACGCGCCGGCCTCGAGGCCGTCGGTCCCGAGGTCGAAGAGCTCGTCCGGTTCGCCGACGACCACTCGATCGAACGGCTCACCGTCGAGCTGCGCGAACGACCCGCGATGATCACCGTGCCGCAGTATCGGGCGAAGTTCGGGATCGAACGTACGGCCTGACACGGCGTCGTTCACAACGCCCACCGTGGGCCGACCACCCGTTCATTGAGTGGAGCACCCGGATATTCGGGTTATCCACTCAATGAACGGTGCGAGTTGCTTCGATCGCCGCCTCCTCGCACAACAACGCCGCCGACGCGAACGCCTCACCCGCGTTCCAGACGCGCTCCACGAGCGTCAGCACGGTCGCGCCACGGCCGACCGTCGCAGCGCGCGCGTCGTCGGTCGCGTCGCCACAGATCACCGCGCGCGCAGCGATCTCCCACTCGTCGCACCGATCGAGCACACCGCCGACCACCTTGCCGGCGAGGCTCGTAGCGTCGAGCTTGCCCTCGCCCGTGATCACGAGCGTCGCACCATCGAGCGCATCGTCGAGACCGACCGCGTCGGCGACGACGTCGAAGCCCGGCTCGAGTCGCGCGCCGATCGCGGCCAGCCCTCCGGCGAGGCCTCCGGCCGCACCGCCATGCTCCAGACGGGTCACGTCGACACCGGTGCGATCGCGATAGGTCGCGGCGATGGTTTCGAGGCGCCGGGTCAACAGCGCGACCTGCGCGGGCGACGCACCCTTCTGCGGTCCGTACACGCGTGCCGCGTCGAGGAACAGGGTGTCGACATCGCACGCGACGACGACCTCGACCGGCGGGAGCTTCCAACCGAGCGCCTCGACGGCGGCGAGCCCGCCGTCGGTCGTCGCCGATCCACCGACCCCGACGACGATGCGCTTGCAGCCGGCGCGCGCCGCCGCGGCGATGAGTTCACCCGTACCGCGCGTCGAAGCGCGCAGTGGATCGACGTGGCCCCGAACCAGCGCATGTCCACTCGCCAGCGCCATCTCGACCACCGCGACCCCGCCGCTCAGCACCGCGTACGCCGCGTCGATCGCGTCGCCGAGCGGGCCCGTCACCCGAGCCGTGCGGATCGAACCACCGATCGCAGCCACCATCGCGTCGAGCGTGCCCTCGCCGCCGTCGGCGAGCGGCAGCACGCGGACGTCGGCGATCCCGCCACGGCGCACGCCGGCGGCGATCGCCTCGGCCGCGAGCGCCGCGGTGAGCGAACCCCGGAACTTGTCGGGGCAGACGACGGCATGCACGGAACGGGAGCCTAAGTTGGCGACCATGACGCTCGACGACCGGGCCCGCACCGCCGTCGCCACCCTCGAAACCGAGTTGGTGTCGTTGAGTCACCGCATCCACGCCCACCCCGAGCTGAGGTTCGAGGAGGTGCGTTCGAGCGCGTGGGTTGCCGGCCTGCTCGGCGACCACGGGTTCGGGGTCGAACTCGGCGCCTGCGGACTCCCGACGGCGTTCGCGGGGAGTGTCGGCGACGGACCACTCCACTTGTCGATCTGCGCCGAGTACGACGCGCTCCCGGCGGTCGGACACGCGTGCGGCCACAACATCATCGCCGCGTCGGCCGTCGGTGCGGCGCTCGCCCTCGCCCCACTCGTCGACGAACTCGGCATCACGTTGTCGGTCCTCGGGACGCCCGCGGAAGAGGGTGGCGGCGGCAAGGTCATCATGCTGGAACACGGAGCGTTCGCAGGGATGCACGCATCGCTGATGGTCCACCCGGCTCCGATCGACGGACTTCGCCCCAACGTCAACGCGGTTTCGCACTTCGCCGTGCGCTACACCGGGCGCGAGTCGCACGCGTCGGCCGCGCCGCAACTCGGCGTCAACGCGGCCGACGCGTTCGTGGTCGCGCAGACCGCGATCGGTCTGCTCCGCCAACACCTCCGTCCGACCGACCAGGTGCACGGATTCGTGCAACACGGTGGCGACGCCGCCAACATCGTGCCCGCGCACACCGAAGGCGACTGGATGGTGCGCGCCCGCACGCTCGAAGAGTTGCGCGAGGTCCGCCCGCGCGTCGATCGCTGCTTCCATGCCGGGGCGCTCGCCACCGGCGCCACGCTCGAACTCGACGATGTCTGCCCCGACTACTCCCACATGGAGCACCACGACGAACTCGTCGAGCTGTACCGGGCGGCGACCGAACCGATGGGACGAACGTACGACCAGGGCGAGATGACGTTCTCGACCGACATGGGCAACGTCTCGCTCGCGGTGCCGTCGATCCACCCGACGATCGGGATCGAGACCGCCGGGGCCGTCAACCATCAACCGGAGTTCGCGGCGGCCTGCATCAACGCGTCGGCCGACCGCGCGGTCCTCGAGGGCGCGCTCGGAATGGCGCTCACCGCGATCGCCGCCGCCCGAGGCCCGCTCCGCGAACGTCTGTTGCACGCCGCGCGCTGACGGGCGCGCGACGGGCGCACTGACCGGCGGGTCGACTCAGGCGGTCTTGGGGGTGCCCACGACGACGATGCAGTCGACGTCGGCCGCGACCTCGTCGTCGGGTGTCGCCGGGAAGTCTTCGACCACTGCGTCGCCGACCTGCGCGGCGAGCGCCGCGGCTTCGCGCGCGAGGCCCGGCTTGCACTGCACCGCGTTGCCCTCGCGGGTCGCGCCGAGCGTCCCGGGATCGGCGGCGTTGGTGTACCCCTCGCTCTTCAGGTTCGCGGTCATCGTGCCCGCGACGCCCTGGACTCCCGCGCCGTTCATCACCTGGATCCGGACGTCTTCGGGATTGCGCAACGGCCCCGAACTCGTGGTGCTCGTCGTCTCGCCCGGTTCGGTCTCCTCGGTGGTCGAAGAGTTCGGGTCGGGTTTGGTGGTCGGGGTCTCCTTGCCGTCGTCGACGACCTGCAACAACAAGACGCCGACGATGACGGCGACGAGCACGATCGCCATGCCGCCCATCGTCGCTGCGGTCGCCTCGCCGGCGACACCTCCGCCCTTGCGGGGTCGGTCGGCGCCACCCGCGCCGGCAGTCGGTCGGTTTCGAGGTCCCCGCGGCTCGGCCATGGCCTCATTCTGCCCTGTCGAGCACCGCTCGTGCGGCCCCTGCGGCGGCATCCACCCGAAATGCCCCGGAACGCGCCGCGCGGACGAGCACGGGGCTCAGCGCCGGTGGGCTCGCGGGCCCTCGACGCGCGTCCGGCGGCGTTCGTCGCGCTGGCGGCGGAGGCGCATCACGGTGAGCGGGTCGTACTCGAACGCGGCTCGAGACTCGATGAGCGTCGCGAGCGTGCGGTAGTAGGTCGTACCCGACCAACCGAAGCGCACCTTGATGTGCGATTCCTTCGGGCCCGACAATTTCCACCACTCGCGCTCGAAGTCGAGCATCGCGCATTCGCGTTCGTCGAGGACCGTCATCGAGGGACGATCAAAGCAGACGCGCGACCGCGAACCGCGGATATCGGCAAGGTCCCCACCACCCGGCCCCACCACCGTTCGTTGAGTCGACAGCCGCACGGGTGCGGCTCTCGACTCAACGGACGCAGGAGAACGCGGATCGAGCCGGGTGTGGGACTCGAACCCACTACCTGCGCATTACAAGTGCGCTGCTCTACCAGCTGAGCTAACCCGGCGTGCGGGCGAGGTTACCGGCCGCTGTCGCGCCGGCGGCGGGCGATCTCGTAACACGCGACCGCGGCGGCGGCCGCGGCGTTCAGCGACTCGACGTGCGGCGCGATCGGGATCCGCGCGATCACGTCGCAGCGTTGCTCGGCGAGTCGCGACAGCCCGCGGCCCTCGGCTCCGAGGACGAGCATCACCGGGGCGTCGGCCACCGTGAGGTCGCCGAGATCGGTGGCACCGTCGCCCGCGAGGCCGACCGTCCACACTCCTGCCCGCGCCGCACGTTCGAGTGCGGCCGGCACACCGCTCACGAGCGCGATCGGGAGGTGCTCGATCGCCCCCGCCGCCGCCTTCGCCACCGTCGGGCTCACGTGCGCGCTGCGGTGGCGCGGCAACACCACGCCGGTCGCCCCGAACGCCGCCGCGCTCCGCAGTACCGCGCCGAGGTTGCCCGGATCGGTGATGCCGTCGACCGCGACCAGGAAGGCATCGGGGACGGCCAGCAACTCGTCGAGGTCGGCAGGGTGCAGTGGCGCGGCGGTCGCGACGATCCCCTGGTGGGCCTCGCTGCGCGCCATCGCCGCGACCTTCCCCGACGCCACGATGCGAAGCGCGGGGCCCGCGAGGTCGGCGATCTCGTCGAGGATCGGTGCGGGCTCCGCGGTGCTCGACAGATACACGACCTTCACCCGCCGCGTTCCCGCGGCCAACAGCTCGCGCACCGCGTGACGACCTTCGATCTGCTCACCGCCGAGCTCACTCCCGCGGCGCGAGTCGCCGCGCCGCGGCTCCTCACGCCGAGTTTCTCCGCGCCGAGATTCTCCGCGCCGGGGTTCGCCGGGGCGGGCTCGACCCGCGCCGCGCCGCGCGCCCGGTCCGCCGTTCACGTGTACCCGTTCATGTGCGCTCGTTCATGCGCGGTGCCAGATGGTGCCGGTCGGCGTGTCCTCGAGGACGACCCCGAGTGCGCTCAGCTCGTCGCGGACGCGGTCGGCGGCGGCCCAGTCCTGGGCGGCTCTGGCGTCGGTACGGCGTTGCACGAGTGCGTCGATCTCGTCGCGACCGTCGGCGGTACCTGCGCCGTCGTCGAGCGCGATGCCGAGCGCGTCGAGGGCGTGGAGCACCGTCGCGAGGAGTGCGGCAGCCTCGTCGAGGCGACCGGCGTCGAGCGCGGAGTTCGCGTCGCGCCGCCAACCGGCGATCACCGCGACCGCGTTGGGCGTGTCGAAGTCGTCGTCCATCGCCGCGACGAAGCGGCCGACCTCCGCGGAAAGGGCACCGGCGGGCGTGGCCGTGATCCCCGCCGCGCGCGCGCGGCGGGCGAGGGCGTCGAAACCGTCGATCGCGGCGGCGGCGGCGCGTAGCGCGTCGTCGTTGATCTCGAGCTGGTTGCGGTAGTGGTGCTGCACGACGAGCCACCGGAACGCACGTGGTCCGTGCGCGTCGATCGCGTCGGCGAGGAACGTGAAGTTGCCGAGCGACTTACTCATCTTCTCGCCCGAGACCATCACCATGCCGCTGTGCAACCAGTAACGGGCGAAGTGGTGGCCGGCGCCCTCGGCCTGTGCGATCTCGTTCTCGGGGTGCGGAAAGACGAGGTCGTCGCCGCCGCCGTGGAGATCGAACTCCTCGCCGAGGATGTCGAGCGACATCGCCGAGCACTCGATGTGCCATCCCGGCCGACCGGGGCCCCACGGCGACTCCCAGCTCGGCTCGCCGGGCTTCGCCGCCTTCCAGAGCGCGAAGTCGACCGGGCTGCGCTTCTCGTCGTCGACCTCGATGCGAGCGCCGGCGCTCTCGACGAGCTGGGCGAAGGTGCGATGCGACAGCCGCCCGTACTCGGGCAACGTCTCGACCTGGAAGTACACGCCCGAACCCTCGATGACGTACGCGCGGCCCGCGGCGATGAGTTCCGCGATCAGCGTTTGCATCTGGGGGACGAACTCGGTCGCGTGCGGCATCTCGTCGGGACGCAGCACGCCGAGCCGGTCCAACTGCTCCCAGTACACGTCTTCGTAGTGGCGCGCGAGATCCGATTCCGTCGTGCCGCGTTCGGCGGCGCGGGCGATGATGCGGTCCTCGATGTCGGTGACGTTGCTCACGAACGTGACCCGATCGCCGCGCCACGCGAGGTACCGGCGGACGACGTCGAACACGACGGCGGTGCGGCCATGGCCGAGATGCGGCACGTCGTAGGGGGTCGGCCCACACACGTACATCGACACCTGCCCGGGAATCCGGGGTTCGAAATCGCGCAGGGCGCGCGCCGCGGTGTCATGGATGCGCAACACGCTGCGAGGCTACCGGCGACCCCCCGGCACGCCCGGAGGGTTCGGGATCGGAGCAGGCGGTCAGCGCTCGAGGAGGGCGACGGCCCAGACGGCGATGCCTTCGGCGCGGCCGACGGTGCCGATGCCCTCGCCGCGTTTGGGTTTGAGGTTCACGGCCGCGCCCGCGAGGCACGCGACGAGGTTCGCTCGCATCGTCTCGAGGTGCGGGGCGAGACGCGGCGCCTCGGCGTTGACCACGATGTCGACGTTGCCGACCGACCAGCCCGCGGTGCCGACCCGCGCGTGCACTTCGGCCAACAGCGCCATCGAATCGGCACCCTGCCACCGTTCGTCGGTCGCCGGGAACAGCGTGCCGAGGTCGGGGAACCCGGCCGCGCCGAGGAGCGCGTCGGCGACCGCATGGGCGACCGCGTCGGCGTCGGAATGTCCGACGAGACCGGCGTGGCCGTCGAGCACGACGCCCGCGAGCACGAGCCGGCGGCTCCCGCCCGCAGCCTCGAACGGGTGGATGTCGTACCCGAGCCCGACCCGGATCGTGCCGCTCACGTCGCCTCCAGCAGGGCCGCCGCGACCGCGAGGTCGGCGGGCACGGTGATCTTGAAGTTGCGGTGCTCGCCCGCGACCACGACGACGCGCCCGCCGGCGGCCTCGATCATCGCGGCGTCGTCGGTACCCTCGCCGCCACCCGCGTGCGCGGCGCGGAGCGCGGCAGCGGCGAACGCCTGCGGGGTCTGCACGACGACGAGATCGTCGCGGGGCACGGTCGCGACCACCTCGACGCCGTCGATCCGCTTGACCGTGTCGGCGATCGGCAACGCGGGGACCGCGGCGTCGGCGCCGGCTCGTACGGCGGCGATCACCGCCGCGTAGAGCGCGTCGGTCGCGAACGGTCGCGCCGCGTCGTGCACGATCACGACCTCGACATCGTCGGGGACGAGCGCGAGCCCGGCGCGCACCGACGCCGATCGGGTCGCGCCCCCGGCGGTGACGCACACGCCTCCGGGGGCATCGGCCACACGATCGGTGGGCAACACGACGACGACCCCGTCGGCCACCGACACTGCGGTCGCGACGGAGCGTTCGAGCACGGTCGAGGTCCCGAGTGGCGCGAACTGCTTCGGTGCGCCGAAACGCGTACCGCCCCCGGCGGCGACGACGACGACCCAGACGCCCATGGTGCGCCAGTTGACCACACCGCGGGTCACTCGGTGGTGGCGAACACCATCCGGCCCACGGTCGTCGGCACCACCGAGGTGACCCGCAGCGCGACCTCGGGACCACCGACGAGCGGTTCACCACCGTTCACGACGACCATCGAGCCGTCGTCGAGATGACCGACGCCCTGGCCGCGTTCGCGGCCGTTGCGCGTCAGCACGACCCGCACGAAGTCGCCGGGGATGATCGCCGGCGCGAGGTCGGCGACCAACCGGCGCAGGTTGCACGTCGGCACGCCCTGCACCTCGGCGATGCGCGACAGCGCGCCGTCGTTCGTCAGCAGCCGCAGTTCGAGCCGCTTCGCCAGCGCGACGAGCTTGCTGTCGACGGCGGCGATCTCGGGCAACTCGTCGTCGAGCACGTAGACGCGCACCGGGCCGTCGCGCCGCAACGTCGCGAGCGCCTCGAGGCCGCGGTGCGCGCGGCGCGAGCGCGTCTCGTCGGGGGAATCCGCCAGGCCCTGGACCTCCTCGAGCACGAACCGGGCGACCATGAGGTCGGCGCCGAGCAGGCCCGTGCGAGCGAGCGGGAGGAGTTGCCCGTCCATCAGCACCGACGAATCGACGAGGAAGCCGTCGCGCGCGTCGAACGCCTCGGCCCGCACGAGTGGGCGCGTCGACAGTCCGAGCATCTGGAGTACCGCGATGCTCTTGGCACCGACCACGCGGAAGCCGAGCCACGCCATCACCCACATCACGAACGCGCCGATCGCGACCGCGACCCGGACCGGAGCGAGCAGCACCAGCGGCACCGACACCACCGCGCCGGCGACCATGCCCCCGACCGCACCGAGCGACCCCGCGACGACCTGCGCGGGCGGCAGCGAATCGGCGCGCCGCTCGACGGCACCGACGGCACGATCGAGCAGGCGGCCGATGACCCCCCCGCCGACGTAACCGATGAGGCAGCCGAGCATCGCGGCGATGCCGTCGACCCCGGATTCGGGCCCTCCGAGGTCACGCGCGAGCCAGAACCCGGCCGCCGTGCCGAGCACGACCATGAACATCCGGGTGACCTCGACGAACATCGCGTACCGTCCCGATTGCCTCCCGTCCACGCCACGGGAGCAGCGACCCATTTGTCGGCAATCGGGGGAAACGTCTTGAACGAACGGCCCGAGAACCCCTCCGGTGCGGCCCCACATGCGCCGATCGAACGTGGGAGAGTGAACAACCCATCGTCGCCATCGCGCGGCGCGGCGCAGCACGAGGAAGGACCGGGGATGACCAAGGGCCGGGTGCTCGATCAGACCGACCTCTTCGGCCAGATGCCTCCGGACCTCCTCGATCAACTGCGCGGGCGCACCGAACTCACGAAGCTGAAGCGCAACGAGTATGCGTGCCAGCAGGGCGAGGTCGCCGACTCCCTCTTCATCGTGTTCTCCGGTCGCGTCGCGATCTCGGTGCGCGCGTCCGACGGCCGCGAAGCCGTCGTCGCCGTGCTCGGACCCGGCGCGCTCTTCGGTGAACTGCCGCTGTTCGACGGCGGCGTTCGCTCCGCCGATGCCCGCGCGCTCGGCACGGTGCATCTCGTCGCGGTGCAGTACGACGACGTGCGTCGCGTGTTGCAGGATCGCCCCGAGGTGCTCTGGGCCGTCGTGCGCATTCTCTCGCGGCGGCTCCGCGCGACCGACGAATCACTCGCCGACGCGATGTTCCTCGACGTCACGGGCCGCACCGCGAAGCACCTCCTGCAGATCTCCGCTGGCGAAGACGACTTCCGCATGCCGCTCACCCAAGAGGAGCTGGCGGGCATGGTCGGAGCGTCGCGCGAGCGCGTCAACAAAGCGATCGCGACGTTCGTGAAGCTCGGCTGGCTCGATGTCGACGGCCGGACCCGCTACCGGATCCTCGACCGCCGAGAACTCGAGATCCGCGCCACACCCTGACGTCGCCGCGTCGCGCGGGATCGGGTCGGCGCGACCCGTCTCAGCCGAGGATCTTGGCGAGTGCCAACTCCCAGACGCGCGCCGCGTCGTCGGCGCGATGCCCGGGCCGGTCGGGGTCGTGCACGAAGCCGTGCTCGGCGCCGTCGACCACCACGATCTCGCAGTCGGCGCGACCCGACCACGCGGTACGCAACGCATCGATATCGGCAGGCGGGGTCCACACGTCGGCACTGCCGAACACCGCGAGTGTCGGGCATGCGTCGGCCGCAGTCTCGAGCGGCGAGCGCTGCGCGGGCCCCTGCCACGCGTCGGGCACCGTGATCATCCCGTAGAACGCGACCGCGGCATCGAAGCGTTCGCCGGCCGCCGCCTTGAGCGCGTAGAAGCCGCCCATGCAGAAACCGAGCACGCTCACCCGTTGCACGTCGTCGGCCACGACGAGCAGGTCGGCGGCGGCTTCGAGATCGCCGAGTTGCGCCGCGTCGTCGAGGTCGCCGATCCAGCCGAACCGAACCATCGGATCGATCGTCGCCGCGCGGGTGGCGGGGTCGACACGAGCGAACGGTTCGACGCACACCGCCGCGATGCCATGCGACGCGAGTCGCCGCACGAGATCGTCGAAGAGCGGGCGGTTGCCCATGATGTCGGGGTGCACGACGACACCCGCCTTGGGCATCCCCTCCGGTCGGGCGTGCACGACGGGGACCTCGACCCCATCGACCACGATGGTGCGGTGCTCGACCTCGGTCGACTCGGGACCTTCACGCAGTGCTGCCATCGCCGGATCGTACCGACCCCGACCCGGCCGGCGACGCGGTCAGCTGTAGCGGTCGAGGATCGAGTTCTCGGCGAGGCGAGCGAGGCCGTCCTTGATCGCACGCGCCCGCACCTCACCGACGCCTTCGACCTCGACCAACTCCGCGATGCTCGCCCGCATCAGCTTGGCCAACGTGCCGAACCGCTCGGCGATCTTGGCCGCGACCGCGTCGGGCAGGCGCGGGATCTTGGCGAGCAACCGGTGGCCGCGCGGGGTGAGCGAGCTGTCGAGCTCGGCGTCCGATGCGAGGTGCAACTGACCGGCGATCGTGCGCAGATCGAGCAGGTCGTCGTCGTCGATGGCCGCGAGACCCGCGAGTACCGCGTCGGGCTCCCAGTCGGAGCTCTCCACGAAGTAGTCCTGGCACACGAGGCGTAGATCGTCGATCACGCCGGTCGTGAGCTCCTCGAGCTGCAACTGCACGAGCCGACCGTCGGTGCCGAGCTCGACGACGTAGCCGTTGATCTCCTCGGCGATCCGGCGCACCATCTCGGCGCGCTGCATCATCTCCGAAACGTCGCGCACCGTGACGAGGTCTTCGACCTCGAGCGCCGACAGGTTGCTCGACACCTGGTCGAGCCGTTGCTTGTACCGGCCGAGGATCTGCAGTGCCTGGTCGGACCGGGCCAGCACACGCGGGATCGGTTCGAGGGTCTTCTTCGCGCCGAGGTAGTGGATCGACACGACCGACATTTCCTCCGACACCGTCACGACCGGGCGGGAGATCTGGCGGGCCACCCGCTCGGCGGTGCGGTGACGGGTGCCGGTCTCTGCGGTGGGAATCGTCGGGTCGGGGACGAGGTGCACGTTGGCGCGCGCGATGCGCGTGCCGTCGGCGGCCAGGATGATCGCTCCGTCCATCTTGGCGAGTTCGGAGAGCCGCTGCGGGGTGAAGCCCGCGTCGAGCAGGAAGCCGCCCGAGCACAACGACAGCACCTCGGGCCCGTCGCCGATCACGATCAGCGCGCCCATGCTCGCCTGGAGGATCCGATCGATGCCTTCGCGCAACGGCGTGCCCGGCGCGACGAGGGCCAGCGCTGCGTAGAGGGCGTCGGAGGGGCTCGGTTGCACGAACATCGACCTCCGGCGGTGTGGGCCGGCCCCGCACACGACACCGTGGGCCTGCGAGTCGCCGGGAACGCTAGTGGGCCTTGCCGCCGTTGTCGTCGGTGGGGAACAACCGCTCCACCGCCTCGTGGACCGAGCCGACCCGCACGACCTCGAGCCCCACGACGTCGGGGGCCGACCGCGGCACGATCGCCGTGCGGAACCCGAGCCGCTGCGCCTCGGTGAGGCGGCGGCCGATCTGGGGCACGGATCGCACCTCGCCGCCGAGCCCGACCTCGCCGAGCGCGACGGTCTCGGGGGCGACACCGCAATCCACGTAGGCGGACACGATCGCGATCGCTAGCGCGAGGTCGGCACCGGTCTCGTCGACACGCACGCCGCCGGCCACCGACGCGTACAGGTCGCGCGCTCCGAGCGGGAACCCGAGCCGCTGTTGCAGGACCGCGCTCAGCATCGCGAGGCGGCCGTTGTCGAATGCCTGCGCGGAGCGCCGCGGGGTCACGTTGGTGGCGTCGCCGACGAGCGCTTGGACCTCGACGAGCAGCGGGCGCGCACCGTCGAGCACGGGCGCGACGACCGAGCCGGGGAGACCCATACACCGGTCGGTGAGCAACATCGCGCTCGCGTCGTCGACGCCGCGCAGGCCGTCGGCCCCCATCTCGAACAAGCCGAGCTCGTCGGTCGGACCGAAGCGATGCTTCAGCGCGCGGACCATCCGCAGGCCCTGGTGGCGATCACCCTCGAACTGCAACACCGTGTCGACCACGTGTTCGAGTACCCGCGGTCCGGCGAGGTTGCCCTCCTTGGTGACGTGCCCCACGAGGAGCATCGCGACCGAACGCTCTTTGGCCACCCGGACGAGTGCGTGCGTGCAGTCGCGCACCTGCGTCAGCGAGCCCGGCACGCCCGAGACGTCGGGATCGAACACCGTCTGGATCGAGTCGACCACCACGACATCGGGCGCGATCGCTTCGATCTGGGCGAGCACGTGCGGCAACGAAGTCTCCGCCGTGACGAGCAGGCCGGGATCGAGCGCGCCGAGCCGCCCCGCGCGCAGCCGCACCTGCTCGGTGGACTCCTCGGCCGAGACGAGCAGCACCGAGCGCCCGGCCGCCGCCATCGCGCCGAGCACCTGGAGCAGGAGCGTGCTCTTGCCCATCCCCGGCTCGCCACCGACGAGCGTGACCGACCCCGCGACGAGCCCACCCCCCAACACGCGATCCAATTCGGCGAGCCCGGTGGGGTGCCGGTGCGCGCCGAGGGGATCCACCTCGGCGATCGGCACCGG
>SXJQ01000215.1 GCA_005779345.1 Actinomycetota bacterium | reverse complement strand
CGCCGCCGCGGCGCCGACGCAGTCGTTCGCGCGATCCACGACCTCGAACCGCGCATCGTCGACAGCAACTACGACCTCGCATTCGGAACCGTGCGCAACACCAAGCGTGCCCTCGTCGTCGTGCTCACCGACGTGCTCGACGAAGGAGCGGCGCGCTCGCTCACCACGGCTGACCCCGAGCACGCCCGACGTCATGCCGTGCTCGTCGCGAGCGTCGTCGACCCGTCGCTCGACGCAATCGTCGACCGCTCCCCGACCAACCCCTCCGAGTATTGGGAGGCAGCCGCCGCACGCGAGTTGCGCGGCGAGCGCGACCACGTGGTGGCACGCCTGCGACACACCGGTGCGGTCTTCGTCGACGCACGACCCGATCTGCTGCCCGAAGCTGCGGGTCGGTCTTACTTGCGGCTCAAGGCACGAGCTCGCCTGTAGGCGCGAGTTCGCGCGGCACCGGACGGCGCGACGCGTTCCGCGCGGCCCGCTCGGCCCGGCTCGGTCGGCCGAGCACGACGACGAGACCCCAGTAGATCGCGCCGATCCCCCATCCGATCGCCATCACCGGGCCGAATCCGAGCCCGGCCGGCGTGACGAAGCCCTCGACGAGCCCGGCGACCACGAGCCAGAGCGCGGTCCCGACGAGCACCTCGACGGCCGCGGCCGCCTCGCGCTTGAGCACCACGCCGCGCGGTGCGTAACCGGGGGCGATGATGGCCCAGCCGATCCGCATCCCCGCAGCACCGGCCACGAAGATGCACGACAACTCGAGCACACCGTGGGCGGTGACCAGCTCGAAGAAGGGTCGCCCGTTCCCGGCCCCGATCGCGAGCCCGGCAATCGTGCCGATCTGCACACCGTTGAACGCGAGGATCAACAGCGAACCCGCGCCCAGCAGCACACCGCCCGCGAATGCGACCGCCGTGACGCGGATGTTGTTGGTGAAGATCTTGGCCGACAGCGCGGCCTGCTGGTCGACCGGGATCCCGAGGTCCAGCCCCTCCGGACGCGGCTCGGTGACCGATTCGTACGCGGCGGGCGCGAGCCCGGCGGCAGCGCCCGGATCGCGCCAGGCCCAGTACCCCGACAACAGCATCGGGCCGAACAGCGCTACGAATGCGAGCGCCAAGAGGGCGGGGCGCTCGCGCACGCGGCGCCAGTATCCATGGGTCGCCCATGCGCGAGCCGAGAACTGCCGGTGGTCGCGTCGGTAGACCAACGGGCGGGCGCGACCGACGAGCGCCTCGACCCGCGCCACCACCGGGTGGCCGGGGACCCGACGCCGGACGTAGGCGAGATCCGCGGCAGCGCCGCGGTAGAGACGGCCGAGCCGCAGGACACCGTCGGTGCCGAGCGACTCGGGCCGACGGCGCGCGCTGCGGATCAGCGCGTCGAGCTCGGTCCACTCCGGAGCGCGCGCGTCGATGAACGCGTCTACGTTCACCGGATGGAGATCGACGATCGGATCACGATCACCACCCCCGAGGGGGTGACGGTCGACCTCGTCGTCGCCGGGATCGGCTCGCGGTTCGTGGCCCGGCTCCTCGACTCGTTGATCCAGGGAGCGCTCATCATCGCGCTGTTCGTCATCACCGGTGTGCTGTTCGCCTCCGACGGCGGCGGGTTCGCCATGGCGTTCGCCTCCATCACCGCGTTCGCAGTGATGTTCCTGTACGACCCGATCCTCGAACAGGCCGGCGACGGTCGGACCCCCGGCAAGCGCGCGGCCGGCATCCGGGTCGTCGATCGGATGGGTCGCCCGGTCGGCCTGGTCGCCTCGGTCGTCCGCAACGTGGTGCGTCTCGTCGACTTCTTGCCGTTCCTGTACGGCGTCGGTCTCGTCGCGATGCTGGCCACCGAGCACGCGCAACGACTCGGCGACCTCGCGGCAGGGACCTTCGTCGTCCGCACCAAACACACCGCCGCGCACGAACTCGTGACCGGCAACGATCCCGGCCGCCCGACCGTGCACCCGAGCGAGGTGGAGCACTGGGACGTCAGTGCCGTGACCCTCGAGGAGTTGATCGTCGTGCGGGCCTTCCTCGCCCGACGGATCGCCCTGCCGCCCGACGCGCGCTGGGGCCTCGCAGTCGAACTCGCGACGAAGGTCGCGGCAAAGACGAGTGGCATACCATCGCAGGCACATCCCGAGTATGTGCTCGAGGGGGTCGTGGTGGCCAAGGAAATGCGTCGATGACACCCGGTCACACCGCTGCGGCCCCGACCGGGCCCGCGAGCGGAACCGCGAGCGGAGTGTTCGGCGCGCGCGCCGCGGTCGACCTCCGCTTCGTCCGCGCTGCCGGTGTCGGGATGGCCGCGATCGGCGCGGCGTGGCCGCTGCTGCCACACCCCGCCTCGTGCATCCTGTTCGCCACGACGGGCGTCCCCTGCCCGTTGTGCGGATCGACCCGCGCCGTCGTCGCGGCGGTGCGCGGCGACCTCGGCGCGTCGCTGCGGTACTCGCCGATGGGCCTGCTCGTGGTCGCCCTCGTGCTGGCCTCGTTCTTCGCCTGGCGCCGCAGGATCGTGACGATCCCGACCTGGCCGATCGTCGCGGTGCTCGCTGCGATGTTCGCCTACAACGTGGGGTTCAACCCGACGTTCGCCTGACGACGCGGCTCCGATCCGCGTCGGCGACGCGCTCGCCCTCCCAAAATCCGACTTGACGGGTCGGGTTTCGGTTCCTAGCGTCGTCCTGTCGGCACGAGCCACCGAGATCGGGGAGAGGTCATGAGCGACTGGGGTTTCGAGACCAAGATGGTGCACTCGGGCGCGACGCCCGACACCGCGACCAACGCGCGCGCCGTGCCCATCTACCAGACCACGAGCTACGTCTTCAACGACACGCAACACGCGGCGAACCTGTTCGGACTCGCCGAACTCGGCAACATCTACACGCGCATCATGAACCCGACCCAGGCCGTGTTCGAGGATCGGGTCGCGGCGCTCGAGGGCGGCGTCGCCGCGCTCGCGACCTCGTCGGGCCAGGCCGCCGAGAGCATCGCGCTCATGAACCTCGCCGAGGGTGGCGGCCACATCGTGTCGAGCACGTCGCTGTACGGCGGCACGTACAACCTCTTGCACTACACGCTGCCCAAGCTCGGGATCGAAGTCACGTTCGTGAACGACCCCGATGATCTCGCCGAGTGGGCGGCCGCCGTCCGCCCGAACACGCGGGCGTTCTTCGGCGAGACGATGGGCAACCCCAAGGGCGACGTGTTCGACTTCGCCGGCGTGTCGAAGGTCGCGCACGACCACGGCATTCCGCTCGTGATCGACAACACCGTCGCCACCCCGTTCCTCTGCCGGCCGCTCCAACACGGCGCCGACATCGTGGTGCACTCCGCGACGAAGTTCATCGGCGGTCACGG
>SXJQ01000214.1 GCA_005779345.1 Actinomycetota bacterium | reverse complement strand
GATCTCGGGTCCGTCTTCGTCGATTTCGAGTCCGTCTTCGTCGATCTCGGGTCCGTCTTCGTCGATTTCGAGTCCGTCTTCGTCGACGTCGACGCTCGTCGCTGTCGATCCGGGGCCCGTAGCGTCGTCGTGCTCACCGCCGGTGACCCCGTCGTCTTCATCGTGATCGCCGTCGTGGTCGCGGTCTTCGTTGTGGCCGGCCGCGCTCGTCTCGACGCGCGTCACGATCTCGCCGTTCACGAGCAACGCCTCGAACTCGACATCGCTCGTGCCGTCGGTGAAGGTGACCTCGACCATGGCGACACCGTCGCGGGTCTCGTGGTCCTCGTCGACCTGCGACCAGCCGGTCGTGGGCCGGGTCGTCACCAACTCGAGCGCGTTGCCTCGAACGCGCAGCACGACGATGCCGGCGCCGCCGGCGTCGTACGCGCGGTAGCCGAGCTGGTCGTCGCCGTGTCCCGACGTCGTGGAGACGCCGTGCGGATCGTCGATCGCGACTTCGACCTCGGGTGCGGTGGCGAGGCCCTCGATCGGCGCCGCGGGCGGTCCGCCGTCGGCACGGCCCGAGAACGCGGCGCTGTTCGCGAACGCCGCGGCGCCGCTCGCGACGACGACCGTGCCGATCCCCGCGACGAACGCCAGCCGGCGCTTCATGCCGCGGCCAACGTGCGAAGAGCCCCGGTGCGAAGGGCCCCGGTGCGAAGAGCCTGGGTATGCGGGTGTCCCATCCGTCGAGCTTACGGACACTTGGCCGGTATGTCGTCCCAGGTGTACCCCCCACCGAGCCAAGATTCCCCTCAGATTCCCCGACCGGGTCGCCGCGAGCGCGAACCTGTTGCGTGCGCATCCTGATCGTCGAAGACGACGAAGCCCTCGCCGCGACCCTGGGCGAGTTGATGACCCAGGCCGGCTTCGAACCAGAGCGCGTGGCCACCGGCGCGACGGCGCTCGAGCGGTGCGAGTGGGCACCCCCGGATCTCGTGCTCCTCGACCTCAACCTTCCCGATCTCGACGGCCACGAGGTGTGTCGACGGATCCGCGAGCACAGCTCGGTTCCCGTGATCATGCTCACCGCACGCGACGCCGAACTCGACCGCGTCCTCGGGCTCGAAGAGGGCGCCGACGACTACGTCGTGACGCCGTTCAGCAACCGCGAACTGCTTGCCCGCATCCGTGCCGTCGAACGGCGGACGCGAGTCGCGGTCGGCCCCGACGCCGCGCCGCGCGAGGTCGGCGCGCAGGTCGACCCGTCGGGACGTCTGCGAATCGACCGACGAGCGCGCCGCGTGTTGCTCGACGAGGTCGAGGTGCAGCTCACGGCCAAGGAGTTCGATGTGCTCGCGTACCTCGCCGAGGATCCGGGCGCCGTTCGCGAGCGGCACGAGATCATGGAACGCGTCTGGGACACGCACTGGTACGGACCGACCAAGACCCTCGACGCGCACGTCGCCGCCGTCAGACGCAAGCTCGGCGACGCGGCTTGGATCGAGGCCGTGCGCGGGGTCGGGTTCCGCCTCGGCACTCCCGGATGACGCGTCGGCTGCTCGCGGTCTTCGTCGGGCTGACGCTCCTCGTTCTGCTCGTCCACGACCTGCCGTTGGCGGGCCATCTCCGAGCTGTCGAGCGCGACCGGTTGGTCACCTCGCTCGAGCGTGACGCGTTCACCTTCGCCGGGCTGGCAGAAGAAGACCTCGAGGCGATCGAAGAAGGACGATCCGACGACCGCACGTTGCTCGTCGACCTCGCCGACAGCTATCGAGACCGCACTGGATCCGAGGTCGTGCTCGCGAACCGCGACGCCGAGGTCGTCGCGAGCAACGACGCGACCCGCTCGGTGGGGGACGATCTGTCGGAGTCGGCACCGATCATGCTCGCGTTGAGTGGCGTGCGGAGCGCGGGAACCCAGAGTGCGGAGGGCGGGGAGGAGTTGTACGTCGCGGTGCCGGTTCTGTCCGGGCCGAGGACGATGGGCGCGGTGATGTTCACGAGCCCCGCTGCCGTCGTCGACGAGCGCGTGCGCGATCGTCTGCGCGGCATCGTGATCGCGGCGGCGATCTCGTTGCTGCTCGCGGCCGCGATCGGATTCGTGCTCGCTCGCACGCTGACCGAACCGGTCCGGCGACTCCGTCGCGCAACGCGGGCGATCGCCGATGGCGACCTCGACACGCGGGCCGATGCCGGGACCGGGCCACCCGAGATCCGCGGCCTCGCCGACGACTTCAACGCGATGATCGACCGACTGGAGCGCGTCGTCGCCGACCAACGCGACTTCGCGGGCGATGCGTCGCACCAGTTGCGGACCCCACTCACGACGGTGCAGTTGCGTATCGACCAGATGCTCGACCGCATCGATTCCGAGGATCCGAATCGACCCGGTCTCGAATCCGCGCGGGGCGAGTTGCGGCGTCTCGAACGACTCGTCGAGGGTCTGCTCGCGCTCGCCCGGGCATCCGGCAACGACGCTCCGCTCGCCACGGTGCCGGTTTCGGCGATCGCCCAGGAGCGGTTCGAGGCGTGGGAAGCGCTCGCGGCCGAAGACGGTGTGGCCCTGGTGACCGACATCGCGCCCGGCCTTCGGGCCCGCGCCGTCGACGGTGCGCTCGAGCAGATCATCGACAACTACGTGGCGAACGCGCTCGAGCACGCGCCTGCCGGGTCGCGCGTCGTGTTGCGTGCGCTGCGGCGTGGCAACGAGATCGAGGTGACCGTGCTCGACGAGGGCGCGGGGCTCACCGACGCTCAGCTCGGCCACGCGTTCGACCGGTTCTGGCGAGCCCCCGACAGCGTGGTCGGCGGCAGCGGCGTGGGCCTCGCGGTGGTGCAGCGCCTCGCTCGGGCGTCGGGCGGTTCGGCCACCCTCCGCCACAACACGCCGACCGGGATCGTCGCGGTCGTCGTGCTCCGCGCCGCCGATCTGGTCCGGTGAGGCCGGTTCGCCGAGCTCGGTTCCGCAGAGGCTGGTTGCCGCTCGGTCGCTCAGGCGGCGTCGTCGGGCGGGGGAGCGAGCTCGACGAGGTCGGCGTTGCGTTGCTGGGGGAGATGGACGCGCAGCGTCGAGCGATCGCGAGGACCGTCGACGACTTCGATCCTTCCCCCGACGGCGCGTGCGAGGTCGTGGAGACGCTCGAGCCCGAGGCCGGTCGCACTTCCCCCGTCGGCCTCGATCACGAGCCGCGATCCCACTCGTTGCGCGGTGAGCCGGAGGTCGTTCGTCGGACGATCCCGCCGTGTCACCTCGTCGATCAGCGCGACGAGCAGTTCGTGCATGCGGTCCGGTTGGGTGGTCACCGCGAGCTGAGGACTGCAACGCACGATGACCCGCCGGCCGTCGAGGTGGTGTGCGCAGGCGTCGGCGGCGCACGCGAGGGCGTGGCGAACGAGCACGGAGACGTGCGGTGCGCGTCCGTCGAACGGCGGGGTCGCCAACGCGAGCGACGCGATCACCTGTTGGAGCTCCGTGGCGAGGTGTCGCGCCCGCCAGAGCAGATCCGGAGTGACCCCTTCGGCGTCGTCGGTGCCGACGCTCGCGAGCGTCACGCGCTCGAGCGCATCGACGATCTCGCCGAGCGGTGCCGCGAGGTCGCGGGCGATCTCGTCGACACCGTCACCGCCGCCTCGGCCTGGATACGTCCCGCGGGTGGTCATCTTCACGGTTGCACGCCCTCGTCGTCCTGATCCCACATCGGCGGGTGGAGCCCTCGGGTTGAGGCTCGGCCGGGCTCGGAGCCCGATCCCGCCGCCGGTATTGTGCGCCGGGCCCGATCCGGCGCCGCGCCGGCAACCAGTCGGGCCCCGTTGCTCGCTGCCCGTTCCTCGCCCGTCACCGAACCGGAGGACGACTCGCCGTGCCCACCCCGCAGGAAGCGCTCGCGCAGGTCACCGGCCCGGGGGGGCCGCTCGAGATCGTCGTCGAAGACGTGCTCGGCCATCCGGTGCAGGTGTACCGACAGCGCATGCAGACGTTGCGCGAGTTGATGGACCAGAACGTCCTGCGACCCGACATCACCTTTCTCGTCCAGGGCGATCGACGTTTCACCTTCGGCGAACACGACCGCACCGCGCGGCGAATCGCGCGGGGCCTCGCAACGCTCGGCGTCGGCCACGGCGACCGGGTCGCGGTCGTCTCGGCCAACAACCCGGAGTGGGTGCTCACGTTCTGGGCGTGCGCGATCCTCGGCGCGGTCTGCGTGCCACTGAACGCGTGGCAGAAGAGCGAGGAACTCCAGTTCGCGCTCGGCGACAGCGGGAGCAGGGTCGTGGTCGCCGACCGCAAGCGCCTCGACCTGATCGTCCCGGTGATCGACGACCTCCCGGCGCTCGAGCATCTGTTCCTCGTCGACGAGATCGACCCCGGCGACTTCGGCGTGGTCGAGTCGTTCGACGCGCTCCTCGGTGACGACGACGATCCGGGGCTCCCCGACGGACCGCTCGCCGAAGACGACATCCTCGCGATCCTCTACACCTCCGGGACGACGGGGCGGCCCAAGGGCGCGACGATCACGCACCGCCAGACCATCGCCAACCTCCAGAACATCATCTGCATCGGGATCGTCCAGATGCTCACGGGAACCGCGTCGCGGGGAAGTGAAGAGGGCGTGCAAGATGCCGCGCTGCTCGTGGTCCCGCTCTTCCACGTGACGGGATGCCTCGCGACGATGGTCGTCAACTACGCGACGGGCGGCAAGCTCGTGTTGATGCCGCCCGGGCGCTTCGACCCGGACCACGCCATGGCGACGATCGAGCGCGAACGCGTGACGAGCATCGGCGGTGTCCCCACGATCATGTGGCGCATCATCGAGTCGCCCAACTTCGCGGACTACGACCTCTCTTCGGTCAAGCGCGCGAGCTACGGCGGCGCGCCGGCGGCGCCCGAGCTCGTCGAGCGGATCGAGCAGGCGTTCCCGAACCTGCGCAAGACGCTCTCGACCGCGTACGGCCTCACCGAGACGGCGTCGGTCGCGACCGCGCTCGGCGGCGACGACTACTTCGCGCATCCCTCGTCGTGTGGTCGGCCCGTCCCGACGGTCGAACTCGAGATCCGCGACGACGAGGGCCGCGCGGTTCCCGTCGGCGACCAGGGCGAGATCTGGCTCAAGGGCCCGACCATCATGCTCCGCGGCTACTGGAACCGCCCCGAGGTGAACGACGAGGTGCTCGTCGACGGTTGGTTCCGCACCGGCGACATCGCCAAGCAGGACATCGAAGGCTTCGTCT
>SXJQ01000018.1 GCA_005779345.1 Actinomycetota bacterium | reverse complement strand
GCCGCCGTCCGCGGCGCCACCATCCGAGACCATCGCGTCGCCGAGATGCTCGACCTCGTCGGACTCGCCGACAAGGCGGCGCGACGCCCGCACGAACTCTCGGGCGGTGAGCAACAGCGCGTTGCGAGCGCGCGCGCGCTCGCACCCGATCCCGAGATCGTGTTGCTCGACGAGCCGTTCTCGAACCTCGACGCGGCGTTGCGCGGCCGAGTGCGCGAAGAGGTCCGCGACATCCTGCGACGCGCCGGCGCGACCGCAGTCATCGTGACCCACGACCAAGAGGAGGCGCTCTCGGTCGCCGACCGCGTCGCGGTGATGCGATCGGGGCGGATCCTCCAATGCGCGAGTCCGAGCGAGCTGTACGACCTCCCGGCCGACCGGTTCGTGGCCACGTTCGTCGGCGACGCCGACCTGCTCCCCGGCGACTGCGACGGCGCGGTCGTCGATACCCCGCTCGGTCGGATCCCGGCGCTCACGCCCGCGCCGAGCGGACCCGTGGAGGCGGTGCTGCGACCCGAACACGTGCGACTGCGCCTCGACGGTTCGGGCCACGCAACCGTGACGCGCGTCGTGTTCTTCGGGCACGACCAACTCGTGGAGGCGCGACTCGAGTCGGGGCATCGGATCCGGGCGCGGCTGCGACCCGAGGCGGAGTTCCACCCCGGCGAGCGCGTGACGGTCAACGTGAACCAGGCCGTGGTCGTGTTCGCGACGTTGGGCTCCGACCTGCCGACGATGTGATGCGACGATGACGAGCGGCGGCGGTGCCGATGTCGTCGTCCTCGGTGCCGGCCCGGCCGGCCTCGGCGCGGCGTGGCGTCTCGCCCGATCCGGTCGCTCGGTGATCGTGCTCGAACGCGAGGCGGCCGTCGGTGGGCTGTCGGCGAGCTTCGAGGTCGCCGGGGTGCGCGTCGATCACGGCAGCCACCGGCTGCATCCCGCGACCGATCCGGTCGTACTCGACGCGTTACGCGGCCTGCTCGGCGACGAGTTGCAGTTGCGCCCCCGCCACGGCCGGATCCGGATGGCCGGTTCGTTCCTCGCGTTCCCGCCGTCGCCGGCGGGGCTGCTGCGCGCGCTCCCGGCGAGCGTGTCTGCCCGGCTCGCACGCGACCTGTTGACCTCGCCGTTGCGACACGCGCGACGCGCGCGACACGACCAGCGCGACACGTTCGCCGAGGTCGTGCGTGCTTCGCTCGGGCCGACGCTGCTCGATGCGTTCTATGGCCCGTTCGTCGCGAAGCTGTGGGGTCTCCCGCCCGACGCGCTCGACGGTGAACTCGCGCGTCGACGCGTCGGTGCGCGCCGACCGAGCGACCTGGTCCGCAAGGTGGTGCGGCGAACGCCGCAGGGCAACGTGTTCTGGTACCCGACGCGCGGCTACGGACGGATCTGCGAGGTGCTCGCCGATGCCGCGGTCGCTGCGGGGGCCCACATCGAGTGCAACGCGAAGGTCGAACGTGTCGCCGTGCGCGCGGACGACGTCGCGGTCGTCGCCGGCGGGCGTGAGTACGTCGGCGGGGCCGTCTGGTCGACGCTGCCGTTGCCGGTGCTCGCCAGGATCGCCGGCGGGCCGGCGAGCGACCTCGGCTTCCGGGGGCTCACCCTGCTGTACCTCGCGCTCGACCGACCGCAGTGGACCGAGTTCGACGCGCACTACCTGCCCGAGGCGTCGGTGCCCGTGAGCCGGATCTCCGAGCCGCGCAACTACCGCGACTCGGTGCACGATCCGGCCGACCGAACGGTGCTCTGCGCCGAGTGGCCGTGCACCGTCGGCGACGAGATCTGGTCGGCACCTGCGGCGGTGCTCGCCGATCGCCTGCGTACAGCGACGGCGCGCGAGTCGTTGCCGATCGACGATCCGGTCTCGGTCGAGGTCCGGCGGGTTCCCAACGCTTACCCGGTCTACGACATCGGTTTCGCCGAACGGTTCGCCGCCCTCGATGAGTGGGCCCGCACGCTCGAACCGCGCGTGCTCACGTTCGGACGACAGGGTCTGTTCGCGCACGACAACGCGCATCACGCGCTCGCGTCGGCCTTCGCAGCGGTCGACGCGTTGCGCGCCGATGGTTCGTTCGACGACCTCAGCTGGCGCGCGGCACGGGCTCGCTTCGCGCAACACGTCGTCGAGGACTGACTCGTGGCGTAGCGGTCGTCGTGGGTCGGCCTTGACGCGCCAGCGCGGGCACCACGGCCGCGAGGTAACGCCCGAGGCGCACGAACGAACGGCCCGAGGTGCGGAAGGAGTAGGAGATCGGTACCTCGTCGTAGCCGAAGCCGCGCGCGATCAGGTCGCACGTGAGCACCTGCGCGTAGTTGTAGTCGTGCGGGATCTCCGCGGCGCGGGCCGCGGCGGGCGACAGCGCGCGGTACCCGCTCTGTCCGTCGGTGATCGGGGTCCGGCACCAGCGGCGCAGCGCGGCGGTCAGGACCAGGTTCCCGAGCCGACGATGGGGGCGCATGCGGTCGATGCGTCCGGCAAAGCGCGATCCCACGACGTAATCGGCGTGTCCGAGGAGGACCGGGGTCACGAGCGCAGCCAACTCCTCGGGCGCGTACTCGCCGTCGGCATCGCAGAACGCGATCGCCGCCGGGGTCGGCGCGGTCTCGAGCGCGACTCGCAGACCGGTGCGCACGGCCGCGCCGAGGCCCCGGCCGGTGCGATGGCGCACGACCCGAGCGCCCGCCGCGGCGGCGACGTTGGCGGTGTCGTCGGTGCTGCCGTCGTCGACGACGAGGATCCGCACACGGTGCCCCGAGACGGTGTCCGGGACGCGGGCGACCACGGCGCCGATCCGGTCGGCCTCGTCGCGGGCCGGGAGCAGCAGCACGATCGACGGGACTCGGGAACTCACGGCGCCTCACTCCCAGGAAGGACTTGACTTAGGTAAGGCTTACCTTACATACTGACCTCGTGAAGTCCACCCGGAAGTTCCTTGCGGCTGCCCTCGGGCTCGGTCTGTCGGCGACCGTGGTCGCGGCGTGCGGCGGCGGAGGGGGCAACGGCGCCGACCTCACCGTCTATTCGGGTCGCACCCAGAACCTCGTCGAGCCGATCATCGAGCGATTCGAGGCCGAGACTGGCCTCGACGTCGAGGTCCGCTACAGCACCGACTCCGCGACGATGGCGCTCCAGATCGGCGAGGAAGGCGACCGGAGCCCCGCCGACGTGTTCGTGAGCCAGAGTCCCGGGGCGATGGGCTACCTCGACGCGGCCGACCGGCTCCTGCCGATCGACGAGGCCGCACTCGAGGTCGTCGCCGAGCGGTTCCGGGCCGACGACGGTCACTGGGTCGGCACGAGTGGGCGCGTCCGGGTGCTCGTCTACAACACGAACGCGGTCACCGACGCGGCCGACCTGCCCACCCGCATCACCGACCTCGTCGCTCCCACTTACGCGGGCGAGGTCGGGCTCGCGCCCGAGAACCCGTCGTTCGTCGACTTCATCACCGGGATGCGCGAACTCGTCGGCGACGCCGAGACGCGAGCGTTCCTCGACGGACTCGCCGACAACGGTGCGCGCACCTACGCGAACAACGACGCGGTGCTCGCTGCCGTCGCCCGCGGCGAGGTCGACTACGGCCTCGTGAACCACTACTACAACGAGCGCGCCAAGCTCGAGGATCCCGAACAGCCCACCGCGAACCACCTCTTCGAGGCGGGGGATCCCGGTTCGATGATTCTCACCACGACCGTCGGGATTCTCGACACGGGAGCGGATCACCTCGACGCCGCGCAGCAGTTCGTGGCGTTCCTGCTCGGCGCCGAGGCGCAGCAGTACTTCGCCGAGGAGACGCTCGAGTACCCGTTGCGCGCGGGAGTCGCCGCCACGATCGACGACCTGCCGCCGCTCGAGGAGATCGCGGCGCCAGAACTCGATCTCGCGTCGCTCGGCGACGAGTTCGCCGACACGCGAGCCATGATCGCCGACGCCGGCCTCGCGCAGGCCTGACCGCGTCGATCGACCGGCCGGGGGAGCGACGACGATGCAGGCGAGCGCACGCGGCGAACGGGTCCCGGCGGGATTGCGTTTCGGGAGCGTCGGCCTCGGCGCGGTCTTCGTCGTGCCGATCGGTTACCTGCTCGTGCGCAATCTCGGCGAGGGATTCGCGGGCGTGCTCGAGCGCGACGCGGTCGCGCCGCTCGCGCGGACGCTCGCGCTGGCCACGACGGTGTCGTGCACGACCAGTGTGGTCGGCACGATGCTCGCATGGTTGGTCGTTCGCACCGACCTCCCCGGTCGCCGCTTCTGGCGGCTCGTCGCGCCGTTGCCGCTCGTGGTGCCGAGCTTCGTCGGGGCGTTCTGCTTCCTCGCGGCGTTCACCGACGGCGGTCTCGTGGAGCAATACGTGCTGGCACCGTTGGGCATCGATGCGTCGTGGCGCATCGAGGGTTTCGGTTGGTCGGTGCTCGTCCTGACGCTGTTCACGTACCCGTACGTCTACCTCCCCGTCGCCGCTCGGCTCGCCGCGCTCCCACGTTCGATCGAGGAGAGCGCGCGCGTGCTCGGCCGGACACCGCGGCGCACCTTCGTCGAGGTGGTGCTCCCGCAGGTGAAGGGCGCGATCGTCGCAGGAGCGCTGCTCGTGTTCCTGTACTCGTTGAGCGAGTTCGGCGCCGTGCAGCTCCTCCGTTACGACACCCTCACGCGTTCGATCTACGCCGCGACCCAGTCGTTCGACGAGCGATCGGCGTTCGGGTCGAGCTTGCTGCTCGCGGCCGCCGCCATCGCCGTGGTCGTCGGTGAACGGCGCTGGTCGGAACGCAGCGGTCGTCGTGAAGCGCACGGGGTCGGACGCGACCCGGTTCGCTACCGACTCGGGCGAGGGCGGCTGCCCGCAGCAGGAGCGGTCGGCGGCGTACTGACCGCGGCGCTGTTCGCTCCCGTCGCGGTACTCGTCCAGTGGACCGTTCGCGGGATCGTCAACGGCACCGATCTCCACGCCGAGCGTCTCGGACCGGCGACCTTGCACAGCGCGCAATACGGGGTCGTCGGCGCGGCCATCGCGGTCGTGCTCGTGCTTCCGGCGGCGTATCTCACGGTGCGGTATCCGACGTCGTGGTGGTCGCGTGTCGTCAACGCCATGATCACGAGCGCGTTCGCCCTGCCGGGCCTCGTGCTCGGTTTCGCGTTCGTGAACGTCGCCCTCGCCGATCGGGTGCCGGAGTTGCTCTACCAGAGCACCACCTTGCTGATCGTCGCGTACGTCGTGCACTTCGGTGTCCAGGCGCTGCGCGCGAATCAAGTTGCGGTCGGCGGCGTCCCGCCGCGTCTCGGCGAGGCCGCGCGCTCGTTGGGGGCGCGCCCGCT
>SXJQ01000213.1 GCA_005779345.1 Actinomycetota bacterium | reverse complement strand
CGCGATGTACTGCTCCGAGTTCTGCTCGGCGCTGCACCTCGAGATGCAGGGCTGGTTCCTGGTCAAGCCGTAGCTCGAAATCCGAGCGCCCGGACGCCCGCAGTTCGGGCCCGCAGTTCGGGGCCCCGCAGTTCGGGGCCCGGCAATTCGGGGGCTTGGGCGGTTCAACAGACTCGGCTCGTGGCGGGCCGACAGATGATGGGGAGGACCCACATGCACAACAGAACGCGCAGACTCGTCGCGGTCATACCGACCCTCGCCCTCGCAGTCCTCGGAGCGTGCGGAGGCGGCGGTGGCGACAGCACGACCACCACCGCCGGTGGGCCGGTGACCAAGGTGAGCGGCACGGAGTTCGCGTTCGACCCGTCGACGCTCACCGCGACCGCCGACACGGCGTTCGCCGTCGAGCTCGCGAACGCCGGCACGATCGAGCACGACTTCACGATCGAGGGTCGGGAGTCCGACAAGGTCGTGGTCGCTGCGGGCAAGAAGGGAACCGCGACGTTCACGCTCGCCGCCGGGACGTACAAGTTCTACTGCTCGGTCGCGGGCCACGAGGCGGCGGGGATGAAGGGCACGCTCACCGTCGCGTGACGGAGCGCCTCCCATGAACGAACGCGTCGAAGATGCTGCGCCGCTCGCGAAGTCGGCGACGCCGAAAGGGGCGGGCCGCACGCTGCGGCTCGCCTTCGGCGTCGTCGGCGCCGTGCTCTGCCTGGTGGCGATCCCGCTCCCGCTGTGGAGCGCGAGGCTCGAGGCGCCGCAGTATCACGACGAGGGGGCGTTACGGCTCACGGCCTATGGCGACCGCTTGGTCGGCGACATCTGTGAGATCAACGACCTGAACCACTACATCGGCATGCAACGCCTCGGCGAACCGCGAGTGCCGTGCGGTTCGGCCGAACTCGGCCTCGGTGAGAACACGGTCGGACGCATCGCGCCCGAGATGATCCTCTGGCTCCCCGCGGCGGTGATCTCTGCCGCCGCGTTGCTCGTTGCGTCGGCCACACGGCGCCGCTGGTTCCGCCGGCTCGCGTTGCTGTTCGTCTGGGGTCTTCCGGTCGGCGTGCTCGTGATGACCCAATACCACCTCTACGTCTACGGCCACGACCTCGACCCGGCCGCCGCGTTCCATCCCGATCCGTTCACGCCGCGCGTCTTGGGTCCGAGCAAGATCTACCAGTTCGACGTCCTCGCGGTCCCCGGCACCGGCCTGCTCCTGATCGTGCTCGCCGCGGCAATCGTCACGTTCGGTCCGACCCTGGTGGAGCGTTACCTCACCAGGAAACCCTCGCGGTGAACCGCGCCGCGGCACTCACGGCGCTCACAGCCATGACCCTGACGTTCGGCCCACTCTCGGTCGTCGGTGCGCCCGCGTCGCCGGTGTCTGCTGCATCGTCGTCACGGGCGAGCGCGACCAACGCCGCGGGACGCGGCCTCGCCGCCCGCCTCGCACGCGCCGCTGCGGGCGACACGATCGTGGTCGCCGCCGGGCGCTATCGCGGCAACTTCGTCGTCGGCACTGCGATCACGTTGCGCGGCGAGGGCGCGGCGGTCCTCGACGGCGGCGGGGTCGGCACCGTCCTGACGATTGCCAAAGGCGCGACCGGGACCACGGTGCGCGGGCTGCGGCTGATCGGCAGCGGTCCCGGCCCGCTCGAGACTCCTTCGGGGCTGCGCATCGAGGCCGACGACGTCACGGTCCGTGATATTGACGTCGCCGAGACCTATATGGGTATCCAGGTCATGGGGGCGCGGGGAGTCCGCGTCGTCGGCAACACGATCGAGGGCTACGCCGACGGCGGCATCGAGGGTGAGATGCACGCGACCGAAGGTGCGGCCGACCTCACGGGCATCGCGCACGCGAACAGCGCGTCGAGCGGCGGCAAGCTTCGCGGCGATGCGATCACGCTCTGGAACACGACCGACACCTCGGTCGAGAGCAACATCGTGCGCGACGCGCGTGACGGGATCTATCTGTCGTTCGCGCAGAACGCGGCGATCCACGACAACGATGTGAGCGACAGTCGGTACGCGATTCACGGCATGTACGCCGTCGACCTCCATGTCGACCACAACTACTTCGACGGCAACCTCGCCGGGGCGATCCTGATGTACGGGGGGCCCTTCGAGTTGCGAGCGAACACGATCCTCCACAGCCGGTCGCCATCGACCGGCATCGGCCTCGTGCTGAAGGACGGTGCAGGAGCGACGATCGTCGAGAACGTGATCGTCGCTAACCGCGTCGGCATCAAGCTCGACAACGGCGGCGCCACGTCGTCCGACTCGGGCCCGGCGACACTGCGCGCCAATACGATCGGCTTGAACCAGGTCGGGATCGAGATCATGCAGGCGTCGCGCGCGAGCTTCACGCGGAACAGTTTCGTCGAGAACACCATGCAGGTGATCACCGACGGCGAGGTCCCGAACATCGAGTGGACCGTGGCGGGATTCGGTAACTACTGGAGTAGCTACAAGGGCTACGACCGCGCGGGCGACGGGATCGGCGACGTGGCCTTCGTCGAAGGTGGGTCGATCGAACGCACGCTGGCGCGATCCCCCGTGATGATGGCGTTGGCATCGGGCCCGGCGTTCCGGTTGCTCCAGGCGGTCGAGGACCGGTGGGCCCCGGAGCGGCCCGTCGTGCTCGACGAGCGTCCGTTGATCGAAATGCAGTCGCCGGCCCTGGAGCGTGAACGCCGACCGGAACCGGTCGGGCCCGCGTTCGGGATCGCCGGCGGCGCGATCGCGGCGCTCGCGTGGCTGCTGTTGCGGCAGGCTCGCTCGTCGCGACCCGAGGTTCGTCATGCCTGACGAAACGAGGCCTGACGAAACGAGGCCTGACGAAACGAGGCCTGACGAAACCGGAGTCGTCCGCGCCGATGCGGTGACCAAGCGGTACGGCCGTCTCGCGCCCGCTCTCGTCGACATCACGTTCTCGGTTCCGCGTGGGTCGATCGTCACGCTCGCCGGCTCCAACGGCAGCGGGAAGTCCACGTTGCTGCGCTGCATCGCCGGCCTCGCCAAACACGCTGGAACGATCGCTGTCTGCGGTCACCGCATCGCTGGCAGCGCCACCGGCGGCGTTGCCGCGCGCCGAGCGCTCGGCTATCTCCCGCAGGCGGTGACACTGCCGCTG
>SXJQ01000212.1 GCA_005779345.1 Actinomycetota bacterium | reverse complement strand
GCACCGCTCAACGAACCGGGGGGTCGGAGCGCGAAATGGCGGGTCGGCGCCGAGCAGTACCCCGGTAGGCTGCGTCACCGGGGGTAGGGGCGATGCACCAGGACAGCGACGATCCGCAGGCCCGCCGCCGGGCCGCTCGATCGTTGCTGTGGTCCCACCTCTGGCTGCGGCGTCGCACGCTCGGCGGCGCGCTCTTCGGCGCCGCCATCTATCTCGCCGTCGTACTCGTGATCCCGCTCGTCGCAGGGCGCGCGGTCGATGTCGTGATCGAAGGCGGTGAGCGCGATCGGTTCTGGCCCTACGGGATCGCGCTCGCGCTGCTGGCCGTCGGACGTGCGGGCGGCGGCGCGATCCGCAAGTACTTCGCGACGAAGAACCCTGCGCTCGTGAGCAACGACATACGTGAGCGGTTGTTCGAGCACGTTCAACGCTTGTCGTTCTCGTTCCATGATCGCGTCGGCGCCGGCCAACTCATGGCCCGCGCCTCGACCGACGTCGCGATGATCGAACAGGCGCTGAGCCCGCTCCCGTGGTTCAGCCAGTCGATCGTGTTGTTCGTTCTCGGCGGCGCGATCCTCGTCGCCGTCCAGCCCGTGCTCGCGATCGCGGTGTTCGCCGTCGTCGCGATCGGCATGTCGATCGCACTCCGTACCGCTCGCGGCCTGTACCCCGCGGCCGCCGACGTCCAACGCCGCCTCGGGTACTACGCGGAGTTCGTCGAGCAGCAGGTCCAGGGCATTCGGGTGGTCAAGGGTCACGGCTTCGAACGTCAGTTCCGCGCACGCGGGAGTGAATTCGCCGGCGACGTCCGTGCGAGTGGTCTCCACCGAGCCGGGGTGCGCGCGAAGTTCCAGGCCTCGATGCTCGCGGCGCCCGGCGTGGCGGTGCTGACGATCGTCGGGTTGGGTGGGTGGTACGGCGCGACGGGGCGCATGACTCCGGGCGAGCTGCTCACCTTCATCCAGTACCTCGCGCTCCTCGTGGCGCCGGTCGCGGCGGGCGCCGAACTGCTCGCGCAGTGGCCGCAGGGCGTGGCGGCGGCCGAGCGGATCACCGAAGTGCTCGACGCCGTTCCCGATGTCGGCGAACCTGCGCACGCCAAGCGTCTCGGGCCTGGCGGCGGGGCGATCGAGTACGACGCGCTCACATTCGGTTATCGCGTCGGACGCCCGGTGCTCCACGACTTCACCTTGTCGATCGCCGCCGGCGAGTCGGTCGCGTTCGTCGGTCGGAGCGGTTCGGGCAAGAGCACCCTCGTCTATCTCCTGTCTCGGTTCTACGACCCGTGGACCGGCACCGTGCGGCTCGATGGTCACCGCGTCGACGAGCTACGTCTGCGCGACCTCCGCCACGCCGTGAGCTTCGTGTTCGAGGACACCGTCGTGTTCACCGCGTCGATCCGCGAGAACCTCGCGATGGGCGACCTCGAGGCGACCGACGAGCAACTCGAGCGCGCTGCCCGTCTCAGCGAGGCCCACGACTTCATCGTTCGACTCCCCGACGGATACGACACGATCGTCGGTCCGCAGGGATACAGCCTCTCGGGTGGTCAGCGGCAACGCCTCGCGATCGCTCGCGCGATCCTGCGCAATTCGCGAGTGTTGGTGCTCGATGACGCGATGAGCGCAGTCGACCCACCGACCGAGGCCGCAATTCGCCGCGGGCTCGTCGAGGCGATGCGAGGCCGGACGACCCTGATCGTCGCGCACCGCGTCGAGACGATCAGCCTTGCCGATCGCATCGTCCTGCTCGACGCCGGGCGGGTGGTCGCCGACGGTCCGCACGAAACCCTGCTCGAGCTGCCCGCGTATCGAGCCGCGCTCGCGCTCGACGAGCTCGCCGAGTCGCCGACCGCCGACGACCCGCTCGCGATCGGAGGCGGCGAATGAAGATCGCCGCGGTCTGGGAGCCACCGCCGCCCCGCCCGCCGTTGCCCAAGATGCTCGCCGAGTTCCGACCTCACCGCCGGCTGTACCTGACCGCCTGTTTCGGCGTGCTCTTGATGACCACGTGCACGGTCGCCATCCCGCTCGTGATCTCGACCGCGATCGACCGCGGCGTGCAGGGTCGGTCGACCGGTTGGATCTGGGTCTGCCTCGCGGTCGGAACCCTGTTCGTGGGCGGCCAGGTGGTCGGCAGCTGGATCGAGTTCCGCTGGATGGGACGCTTCGCGGAGCGGTATCTGTTCGACCTGCGCGGGTCGTTGCTCGACCATCTCTACCGGCTCGACCTCGACTACTTCACGCACGAACCGAGCGGGCGGCTCGTCGCGCGCCTCACCGCCGACGTCGAGAACCTCCAACAGTTCGTGCAAACCGGACTGTCGTTGGTGATTCGGTCGTCGATGCTGCTGATCCTCACGACGACGGTCATGTTCGTCCGTTCGTGGCAGCTCGCGTTCGCCGCACTCGCGGTGATGCCCGGGTTGCTGCTGATCTCGCTCTGGTACCGACCACGTGCGTACGCGGTGCAACTCGACATCCGCGAGAGCACGTCGAACATGCTCGCGCACGTGAACGAATCGCTCGTCGGAATGAGGGTCGTGCAGGCATTTGCGATCGAGAGCGATCTGCACGAGGTGTTCTGCGACGTCAGCCACGACACGTACGACGCGAAGCGTCGCAGCGGGAGGTTCGCGGCCACGTATTACGCGACGATCGAGTTCCTGCATCCGATCGCGTTGGCGGCGGTGATCGGCGTCGGCGGGTGGCTGGTCTCCCGCGATGCGGTCACGACCGGGACGGTCGTCGCGTTCACGATCTATCTCAACCGACTGTTCGAGCCGATCCAGCAGTTCACCGAGCTGAATTCGATGTTGCAGTCGGCAGGCGCGAGCTTCGCCCGGGTGTTCGAGTTCCGGGCGCGACAGCCGCGCCTGGTCGACGATCCCGCGGCGGCCGAGTTCGTTCCCGGTGCCGGCGAGGTGCGCCTCGACCAGGTGCGGTTCCGGTACTCCGACGAAGGTCCCGACGTGATCCCGGGGCTGCATCTCACGATTCCGCCGGGGCAACGGGTCGCGGTCGTCGGGACCAGCGGGGCAGGGAAGAGCACGCTCGCCAAGCTCGTCGCACGTTTCTACGATCCGTCGGCGGGACACGTTTTCGTGGATGGGCAGGACGTGCGTTCGGTCACCGGGGTGTCGCTCCGGCGTCACGTGCTCGTCGTCCCCCAGGAAGGGTTCCTGTTCGACGGGACGGTGGCGGACAACATCGGGATCTCGCGTGATGGCGCGAGTCGAGCCGAGGTCGTTGCCGCGTGTCGGACGCTCGGATTCGCGGAACGCCTCGAGAGCATCCCGGGTGGGTTCGATGCCGTCGTGTCGAACCGCGGGCTCACGTTGTCGTCGGGGCAACGTCAACTCGTGGCGCTCGCTCGAGCGTTTCTCGCAGAGCCGCGGGTGATCGTGCTCGACGAGGCGACGAGCAACCTGGACCCCGCGACCGACGTACTCGTCGAGGACGCGATGCATCGGTTGCTGGCCGACCGCACCGCGATCGTGATCGCGCACCGGATCAACACCGCATTGCGAGCGGATCGGGTGCTGGTCATGGAGCACGGACGGGTGGTCGAAGACGGCCCGCCGCACGAGCTGGAGTTGCAGGGTGGCGCGTTCGCCCACTGGGTCGCGGCAACGCGCGCCGCCGCGACCGACGCACCTGTCGATGGGCCGGGGCCGGGTTCGCGTTCGGGTCCCGGTTCGGGTTCGGTCAGATGAACATCTTGGCGAGCGTGGTGCCGTAGCGGTCGTCGCCGCCGATCGCGATCGTTTGCACCGACCCCCAGCCGCGACCACCGCCGACCGGGTCGTCGACCGCCACCACGCAGTCGCGGTGTTGGTGGATTCGCTGCGCGACCGCCCGCGTGTCGCACTCGACGTAGTGGTCGGCGTCGAGTTCGAGCTCGCCGCGCCATTGGCCGTGGCGTCGACCGTCGAGGCCGAAGTACAGCCCGGTGCCGAGATGGAATCCCGTGCCGCTCGCGGCCGGCGTGTACGTGATCGGACGGGTGGAGCCGTCGGACATCCGGAACGTGTAGGTCCCGCCGAGGAAGCGGCGAGTGTCGTCGTCGATTCGGATGTCGAGGTCGACGTCGCGAAAGACCTCTTCGCTGCCGTCGGGATGCTCGATGCCGCCGCGGAGTCGCCATTGCGGTTGTCCCGGGAGGTTGGACTCCATGAAGTAGTGGAAGAGCGCGTAGCGCGTACCGTCGGGGCGCTCCATGAGCACCGGCGACCACGACGTGAAGCTGCGTGGTTCGCTCGGATACGAACCGGGTTCGAGATCGCGCGGGGGATCGCCGACCTGTGTGCGAATGCCCCAGCTGTGGTCGCGCGCCCCCATCCAGTCGCTCGCTCCGATGCTGCGTCGTTCGCCGCCGATCTCGATCCATCCCTCGAGGATGCCCGTCTGGTGGTACCGCACGACATCGTTGACGATCCGGTTCGCGTGCGGGGAGAGCAACAGTTCGCGGTCCTCCATCCGGGCGGGTACCGCGCCGCGGAGCATGACGTCGAACGCGATCGGTGCGAGGTCGTTCGGTTCGAGCACGAGTCTCGCAGTGTCGAGCGCGGTCAGGGTCTCGTAGCGGATCGGACCGACGGTCGCGTGGTCGGGGTCGCTGTGCAGTGATCGGCTTCCCCGCACGGTCCACTGTTCCGTACCGCGACCGACCCCCGCGAACGCGTCGAGCACGTTGCGGTTCGCGTACTTGCCGAGCCCGAACGCGATCTGCAGCGCGCCGTCGCGAGCGCAGCACTGGGCCCAGATCTTCTCCGTCCAGTTGAGATCGGTCGAGCCCACGCGGCCGAACGTGTCGACGACCTGGTGGTGGAGCGACTCGTCGGCGGCGACGAGCGGGCCGATCGATGCGTCGCTCACTGCGGCGTCCTGAGATGGACGGGTACCGTCTCCCAGCCGTTGACCAAGGTCGAGTGCAGCCGAACCGGCGTACCGGCGAGCTCGAACCGCGGCGCACGACGCAGCAACTCCTCGAACACGACCCGCGCTTCGAGCCGGGCGAGCGATGCACCGAGACAGAGGTGCTCGCCGAAGCCGAACGCGAGGTGTGCGGGATCAGCGCGTCGACGGACGTCGAAGTGGTCGGCGGTGGGCCCGAAGGCGCGTTCGTCGCGGTTCGCCGAGCCGTAGAGCATCACGAGGTAGTCGCCCTCGCCGATGGGCGATCCGGCGAGCGTCGTGTCGCGCGTCGCGGTTCGCGCGAACGCCTTGATCGGCGTGACCCACCGCAGCATCTCCTCGACGGCATGGTCGATCCCGGCGGGGTTCGCGGCGAGCCAGTCGCGTTGGTCGGGGTGCTGTGCGAGCGCGACCGCTCCGCCCGAGATCAGGTTGCGGGTGGTCTCGTTGCCCGCGACGAGCAACGACATGCAGAACACGAGGAGCTCGGGGTCGGTGAGCGAACGCCCATCGAGTTCGGCATCGACGAGGAGTTGGAGGATGTCGTCACGCGGTTCGGCCCGATGAGCGGCGATGCCGTTCATCATGAACGCGACGAACTCGCCGACGACCGACAGGTCGGCGCGCAGCCCGTCGGCAGCCTTGATCGTCTCGTCGGACCAGAATCGAAACGTGGTCTCGGCGACGTCGTCGAGCCCGAGTAGCGCGGCGATCATCTGGAGTGGGAGCCGGACCGCGATGTGCTCGACGAGGTCGATGTCGGGCCCCGGTACCTCGTCGAGGATGCGCAGCGTTCGGTCGCGGACGGCCGTCTCCATCATCGCCGTGGCCCGCGGGGTGAACGCTCGGCTCACGAGCTTGCGGAACTGCGCGTGTTCGGGCGGGTCCATGAACAGGACCGACGGCGCGTCGACCGGCGACGACGTGTGACCGGACCGCAGCGGGTCGAGGACGAGCACGCCCTTGGAGGAGCAGAACGTCGCAGGGTCACGCGACACCGTGCGCACGTCGTCGTAGCGCGCGACGGTTCGGACACCCGGCTGGTACTCGAAGACCGGCGCCTTCGCGCGCAGCCACGCCGCGGCGGGCTCGGCCTCCTCGAGCCACCACAGCGTGTCGTCGGGTGCGATGCGCGGCGCGTCGGGTTGCATGTCGGGGCACGCTAACCAGCTCGTCGCGTACTCTGCCCGTTCGATGGACGACGCGTTCCGTGACCGATTCGCCGAATGGCTGGCCGGCCGCCTCGACACCGCGAGCGTTCGAGTCGGTCCGGTGGAGCGACCCAAACAGGGCGGGCTCTCCAACGAGACGGTGCTGATCGATGCCGACTGGGGCGCCGGGCCGCGGAGCCTGGTCGTGCGGATCGCCCCGGCGGGCCCGGGCCTGTTCCCCGAGTACGACCTCGCCGCCCAGGTGAAGGTGATGGAAGCGCTGCGCATCCATTCGTCGGTGCCGGTGCCGACGGTGTTGTGGTCCGAACCCGACGCAACGGTGCTCGGTCGGCCGTTCTACGTGATGGATCGGGTCGAGGGACGGATTCCGAGCGACAACCCCGGCTACCACTTCGAGGGTTGGTTGAAGGACCTCGAGCCGGCCGACCAGGCGCGTCTGTTCGACGCGAGCCTCGCGACGCTGGCCGCGATCCATCGCGTCGACTGGGCCGCGGCGGGCCTCGGGTTCCTGCCCGGTGTCGGGATCGACCGCGAACTCGCCTACTGGCACGACTACCTCGATTGGGTCGCGGGCGGGGAGCGGTTCCCGATCATCGACGCGACCTACGCGTGGTGTGTCGATCATCGGCCGAAGTCGGAGCCGCCCGCGGCCCTCGTCTGGGGCGACACGCGGCTCGGCAACCTGGTCTACGCCGACGACCTCACGGTCCGCGCCGTGCTCGACTGGGAGATGGCGCTGCTCGGCCCGCCCGAACTCGATCTCGGTTGGTACCTGTTCCTCGAGCGGACCGCGCTCCAGTTCGCCGCGCCGCTCCCCGGTTTCGCGGACCGCGACGGCACCGTCGCCACGTACGAGGCGCACCTCGGTCGTTCGGTCGTCGACCTCGATTGGTACGAGGTCTGGGGCGGCCTGCGCAGCGCCGCGATCATGGTCCGCGTCGCCGACGATCTCGCCGCACTCGGCCTGGTCGGGCCCGAGTTCCGAGGCGACAATCCGGTGACCAAGCTGCTGGCAGAAATCGTGACGTGAGCGTGTCCACGTGAAGATCGAGCGCGCGGGCGCCGAGGTGTTCGACCGGCAGGATCCGCTCAGCGGGTTCTCGGGCCGTTTCCTTCCGCTCGATCGCGGCGCCGTGTATCTCGACGGTCACTCGCTCGGTCGCCCGACTGCTCGCGCGCTCGCACGCGTGAGCCAACTCATCGGGATCGATTGGAGCGGCGACCTCGTCCGGGCCTGGGATCATTGGGCCGATCTCCCGTTCGAGGTCGGTGACCGAATCGGCGCGCTGCTCGGCGCGCGCCCCGGCGAAGTCGTCGTCGGCGACTCGACGAGCGTGCAGCTCTACAAGGTCGTGTGCGGAGTCGTGCGGGCGGCGGGGATCGCCGATCCCGTGTTGGCGGTCGCGGCCGACGAGTTCCCGACCGACCGCTACGTGGTGCAGGGCATCGCTGATGCGGTCGGTGGTCGCGTCGCGACGTTCGAGGTCGCGAGCGGAGAGGGTGTCGACCCAGAACGGCTCGACACGTTCCTCGAAACGACGGGAGCGACGACGGCGGTGCTCGCCGCGGTCGACTTCCGGTCGGGGGCCCGCACCGATGTCCGCGCCTGCAATGAGGTCGCGGCACGCCGTGGAACGACGATCGTGTGGGACCTCAGCCACGCCGCGGGCGTCGTACCGGTCGCGCTCGGCTCCGACGGCGTCGAGGCCGCCGTCGGGTGTACGTACAAGTACCTCCACGGCGGTCCGGGCTCACCCGCGTTCGCGTACGTGCGGTCCGACCGCCAGCAGGCGTGGCGCCAACCGATCTGGGGCTGGTGGGGCCAGCGCGACCGGTTCGCCCAGCGCGACCGGTTCGCCCAGCGCGACCGGTTCGCGATGGGTGCCGACTACGCGCCCGACGATCGCATGCGTCAGTACGCGGTCGGGACGCCTCCCGTCGTGCAGCTCGCGCTCGTCGACGAGGGCGTTGCGGTCGTGGAGGCCGCGGGGATCGACGCGATCGATCAGAAGCGGTCGTTGCTCACGGGATTCGCACTCGACCTGATCGAGGATCGGCTCGACTGGCTCGGCGCGCGGATCGAAACACCCCGTGAATCGGGGCGCCGCGGCGGGCACGTGTGCTTCACCCATTCCGAGGCGTCGCGGCTGTGCCTCGCGGCGCGTGACCGAGGTGTCGTCACCGACGTGCGGCCACCCGATGGCCTGCGCCTGGGGCTCGCGCCCCTCACGACCAGCTTCGTCGACGTGTGGGACGCGATCGACGTGTTCACGCGCTTGTTGGCCTCGGGCGCGCACCTCGGCCATCCGCTCGACGGAGGGCGCGTCACCTGAGCGCGCCGGCGCCCGGGTACCGCGCATTTGCGCATGACGATTCCCCTGTGGACTCCCTCGCGTCGCCGCGTCGAGGCCGCGCGGCTGACGGAGTTCGTGCGGCGGTACGCGCCCGGGGCGACCGACTTCGAGGCCGTGCACGGCTGGTCGGTCGACCAGCGCGAGGAGTTCTGGGCAGCGGTGTGGGACTACGGCGGCGTGATCGGCGAGCGGGGCGAGCGGCGCTCGGTGCAGCGCACGGCGATGCCGGGTGCGAGGTTCTTCCCCGACGCGACCCTGAACTACGCCCGCAACCTCCTGCGTCGCAGCGATGATGCACCCGCGATCATCGCGACCGCCGAGGGGGTCGCGGATCAGGTCCTGTCGTGGCGCGACCTGCGCGCACAGGTCGCGCAGGTCGCGGCGGCGCTGCGGGCCGACGGTGTCGGTGCCGGCGATCGCGTTGCGGCGTGGATGCCGCACGTACCCGAGACGGTGGTCGTGCTCCTCGCGGCGGCGAGCATCGGCGCAACGTTCTCGTCGTGCTCGCCCGACTTCGGGACGCTCGGGGTGCTCGACCGGTTCGGGCAGGTCGAGCCGACCGTGCTCGTGGCGGCCGACGGCTATCGGTACGGCGGTCGTACGTTCGACGTGCGTGACCGCCTCGCCGAGATCGTCGCCGGATTGCCGACGGTGCGCCGCGCGGTGCTGGTCGGGAACGTCGACCACGACGCCGTCGCTCCCGCGACGACCGCCTGGTGCGACTGGGTCGCGCCGCACCGCGCCATGACCGAGCCCGACTTCGTCGAGTTGCCGTTCGATCATCCGCTGTACGTGCTGTTCAGTTCGGGGACGACGGGCGCGCCCAAGTGCATCGTGCACCGTGCCGGCGGGATCCTCTTGAAGCACATCGCCGAGCAGCAACTCCAATGTGACGTGCGCGCGGGTGATCGAGTCCTCTACTTCACGACCGCGGGTTGGATGATGTGGAACTGGCTCGTCGGCGCGCTCGCGAGCGAGGCGACGATCGTCCTCGCCGACGGCTCGCCGTTCGAACCCGGCCCGAGCCGACTCTTCGATGTCGTCGACGCGCACGACGTGACGCTGCTCGGCGTCGGCGCCAAGTACCTCGACGCGTTGCGCAAAGACGGTGAGCGTCCCGGCGACGACCACGATCTCGGGTCGCTGTGCACGATCTGTTCGACCGGTTCGCCGCTCGTCGCCGAGGGTTTCGAGTACGTCTACGAGGCGATCAAGCCCGACGTGCACCTGGCGTCGATCAGCGGCGGGACCGACCTGTGCGGCTGCCTGGTGATGGGCGACCCCACCCGGCTGGTGTTCGCCGGCGAGATCCAGGGGCCGGCGCTCGGCGTCGCGGCCGCGGTCTTCGGCGACGACGGCCGGCCCGCCGCGGTCGACGAGACCGGCGAACTCGTCGCGACCGCACCGTTCCCCTCGATGCCGCTGCGTTTCGGCGCTGACCCCGATGGCGCGCGGCTGCGCGCCGCGTACTTCGAACGGTTCCCGGGAGTCTGGGCTCACGGTGATTTCGCGGCCCGCACCACGCACGGCGGTTTCGTGATCACGGGCCGCTCGGACGCGACCCTCAACCCCGGCGGGGTTCGGATCGGGACCGCGGAGCTCTACCGGGCAGTCGAAGCGCTCCCCGAGATCGCCGAGGCGCTCGCGATCGGCCAGCCGTGGGACTCCGATGTCCGCATCGTGCTGTTCGTGCGTACGGTCGCCGGCCGGGACCTCGACGCGGCCCTCGTCGAACGGATCCGGTCCGAGGTTCGGCGGCGGTGCTCGCCCCGCCACGTGCCCGCCCGGATCGTCGCGGTGACCGACCTGCCCCGTACCCGCAGCGGCAAGCTCGCCGAGTTGGCCGTCGCCGATGTCGTTGCCGGTCGTGTCGTGCGCAACACCGAGGCGCTGGCGAACCCCGAGTCGCTCGCGCAGTTCAAGAATCGGGCCGAATTGGTCGACTGAGGGGAACCGACCTCTGCCCCCTGGAACCCATCATTGATCCGGATCGTGCTTCACCAAACGTGGTTCCTGCGGCAGAAGGAAGGGGATCGGACCCGGTTCCTCGATGTGCATGTGAGCCTCGGACCTGGGACAATGTGAAAACCCTGCGGGAATTCCCCGCATGGAGCCAGTGTTGCTGTCATGCTCTCCGGGTGCCGGCGTGCAATCGCGGAATCGGACATTCGGGTCCGTTACCGCCGCTGGCCGAAAGGAACCAAGTGAAGTTCTCCGACGACCGCGAACGCAGTGAGGACCAGGACCTCGTCCGCCTCTACCTGCAAGACATCGGGCGGCACGAGCTGCTCGACAAGGAGGGCGAGGTCCGCCTCGCCCAGCGCATCGACGCGGGCCGCGACGCGGCCGCCGAGCTCGCCTCGGCCAAGAAGCTGACTCCGGCGCAGAAGCGTGCGTTGCGACGCACCTTCCGCGACGGTGAGGAGGCCACCCGCCAGTTCGTGAACGCGAACCTGCGGCTGGTCGTGTCGATCGCCAAGAAGTACCAGGCTTCGGGCCTGCCGCTCCTGGACCTGATCCAGGAAGGCAACCTGGGCCTGATCCACGCCGTCGACAAGTTCGATTGGCGCAAGGGCTTCAAG
>SXJQ01000017.1 GCA_005779345.1 Actinomycetota bacterium | reverse complement strand
GAGCGCCTGGCCGAGCACGTTGTTGATCTTGTGCGACCCGGTGTGCGTCAGGTCTTCGCGCTTCAAGATGACACGCACACCGAGACGCTCGGAGAGTCGGTGACACTCGGTGATGGGGGTCGGACGGCCGGCGTAGGACTGGAGAAGTCCGGCGTACTCGGCCCGGAAGGCGTCGTCGTGCCACGCCGAGCGGAACTCCTCGGTCAACTCGTCGAGCGCGGCGATGAGCGTCTCGGGGACGAAGCGGCCGCCGTACTCGCCGAAGCGGCCGCGTCCGACCGGTTCGGGACCGGGCGGATCGAGGTGCACGGCGCCGCCGCGGACCGGGGTGGGGGGTGAGGTCATGCGGGACTCCCTGGGCGGAGCGAACTCAGGGCTGCACGCCGAACAGGTCGCCGGCCTCGGCCCCGTCGGGGATGCTCGTCGTGTCCTGGGTGAAGTACTGCGAGTCGGCCGACCCCAGCCCGCTCGCCGAGCCGTACAAGACGTGGACCGAGCCGGCGAGCGCGGCGGCGCCCACGCTCTCGGCGCTCGCAATCGCGAGGTCGTCCTTGCGGTCGCCGTCGTAGTCGCCGACCCCGAGGCCGCTGCCGAACGCGTCGGCCGCTTCGGGGACCTCCTGCACGTTCTCGCTGTCCTGGCTCCAGACCTTGGCGCCGGCCGCGGCGATTCCCGCGGCCGAACCCTTGAAGATGGTCACGGTCCCGGCCGAGTCGATGCCCTCGAAGTCCTCGCCCGGCGTGCCGACCGCGAGATCGTCGTCGCCGTCGCCGTCGAAGTCGCCGGCCGCGATCGCGCCGGCGAACTGGTCGCCCGCCTCGGAGCGTCCGGGAACGCCGAGGTATCCCTGGTAGAGCACGCGGTTCCCGGTGATGGTCACGCCGTCGACCGATCCCTCGAAGAGGTGCAGCGCGCCGCCCTCGGTGGCGCTGCCGATGCCCTCGGTCGGCGCGGCGACGGCGAGGTCGGCGGTGTCGTCGCCGTCGAAGTCACCGATCGCGAGGCGGGCACCGAAGGCGTCACCGGTTTCGGCGACACCGACGACGCCGACGGAGTCCTGGTGGAACCGCAGTCCGTCGGCCGGCACGATCCCGGTCGGACTCCCCGAGAGCACGACGACCTGACCGGCGTCCGCGAGCGCGCCGATGTCTTCACCCCCGGCACCGATCGCGACATCGTCGCGTCCGTCGGCGTCGAGATCGCCGGTCGCGAGCGCCGCGCCGAACCCGTCGCCGGCCTCGCTCGCCGCCCCGATGTGCTCTTGGTCGAAGCGACGCGAGCGACTCCCGTCGAGACCCTCGCCGGTGCCATAGACGACGTGCACGGTTCCCGCCGCGGTCTCGCCCGCGATCGTCTCGCCCGGAGCGCCGATCACGAGATCGTCGCGTCCGTCGGCATCGAAGTCGCCTGCCACGAGCGCTTCGCCGAAGAGGTCGCCGGGCTCGGGAGTGCTCGTGATCTCGCCGACGCCCTGCGACAGCAGGTCGGCGTCGCGGGCGTCGAGCCCGAACGGTGAGCCGTACAAGACGGTGACCTGACCGGCGGCGGCGTTGCCGACGAGCGACTCGCCGGGCGCGCCGATCGCGAGGTCGCCGTAGCCGTCGCCGTCGAAGTCGCCGGCGGCGCTCGCGGTACCGAACGCATCGGCCGCCTCGACCGTGTCGGGGACCTCGTCGCGGTCCTCGGTCCACAGTTGGCCGCCGCGGGTACGGACGCCGCCCGCGGTACCCGCGAGGACGTGCACCGCACCGACGTCGGCCGCGGCCCCGATGTCTTCGCCGCGCACGCCGATCACGAGATCGGAACGGCCGTCGCCGTTGAAGTCGCCGGGCACCGTCGTGGCGGCGCGGGCCGAGTCCGTCGCGAAGCCTGCCGTGGCACCGATGCCGAGACCGATCCCGACCACGATCGCGATGTTGCGTGCTCGCATGCTGATTCTCCTCACGATCCGGATCCCGGGGCGACCGTAGCGCGGTGCCGTCCACGACGCTCGGGCCGTTCCGGACGCTCGCGATGAACTCCCAGGTCAGCGCGTCGACGGCAAGCGGCGCGATCGGCGCTCGGGCGCGACGGTGCCCCGATCCGGGGGTGTCGGACCGGGGCACCGCGGAGCCGTCGGATGCGTCAGACGGTGGCGACCGTCTTGCGAATCACGAACGGGTTGGTGTCGGGATGGGCCGAGTCGCCGCCGATCACGACGAGGTCGGTCGCGAGCGGTTCGCCGTCCATCTTGATGCTCACGCGCAGCGTGCTCGCGCACCGCAGGCCGAAGTCGAGACCGTCGACGCCGCCGTAGTTGGTGAACCGGAACACGACACGGTTGCCGTCGCGGCGCACGGTGAGGTCACCACCTTCGAGGTGCCGGCGGCCGAAGACGAGCGCACCGTCGGTCGTGATCGTGCCGGTGAACACCGCGCGGTCGCGTCCGGCCTCGCTCACCCGGAGGCGGTAGTGGTCGTTGTCGGCGAGGCGGAACAGCGCGGCGCCGGTCATGCCCGAGACTGCCTCGGCCGGACGGCCGACGGTGTCGGTCCAGGAGCCGTCGGGACATTCGGTCGCGCCGGCGGGCGTCGAGCCGCTGCCGACGATCGCGCCGGCGACGAGGAGCCCGCCGGCGAGGGTGCTCGCAAGGAAACGCTTGATCATCCGAAGACCTCCGTGAGGGGTGAGTGGGGCGTCGCCGGGTCGAAGCGACGAGAAGAGCATCGACCCGTCGTGATCGGGCGACGCGAGCCCCGCGCGAGGGTCGCGTGAAGTGTGTGAGGTGTTCGTGAAGCCGAGGTTCTCGTGAAGCCGAGGTTCTCGTGACGGCGGGGCTCAGATGCCGTCGAGCGACCAATCCCACGGGCGGGTCACGCCGGCTTCGACCATCGGGAGGTCGGCGATCGCGTCGAGCCGCAACGGCTCGCCGTGATCGCTCGGCAACGTGAAGCTGCGCCGACCCGCGAGCACGCCGCGATCGGCGAGCCGCTCACCCGCGGCCTTGGCCGCCTGCACGAACAGCCGCACCTTCGTGGGGTCCTTGTGCCCGGGGCTGCGCTCCACGCCGCTCGAGACGTCGACTCCCCACGGACGGATCCGTTCGATCGCGTCGGCCACGTTCTGGTGGTGCAATCCCCCGGCGAGCAGCAACCGCACCCCCGGCGGGACCTGGTCGGCGAGCGCCCAGTCGAAGACCTTGCCGCTGCCGGGATTCGGGCCGTCGACGAGCACGATGTCGGCCGGGCTGTTGGCCGCGAGTTCGAGGCCGGGGTCGCCGGCCTTGTAGGCCTGGATCACGAACTGGACGCGCTCGCGCACGTAACGGACGTCGCCGAGCGGTTCGCGCCCGTGCAACTGCGCGCCCTGCAAACCGACGCGGTTGCAGATCTCGACGACGCGTTCGGGCCGTTCGTCGCGGAACACGCCCACGGTGACGGCCTCGGACGGCAGGCGCTTGACGATGTCGCGCGCGGTCTCGATCTGGACCTGTCGTCGGCTCGGCGCGAAGACGAACCCGAGCGCGTCGGCATCCATCGCGACCGCGAGCAGCGCGTCGTCGAGGTTGGTGATGCCACAGATCTTCACGAACATACGGCGGCGAGGTTACGCGAGGCCCGACCCACCCGCCGCGATATCGCCAGGGCTTCGGGGCCGGCCGGGGACAGCCGAATCCAGCCGTACCGACGGGCTCAGTCGTCGAGGAGCCGACCGTGGTTGTAGTCGTCGTAGGCCGACAGGTCGAGGAACCCATGGCCGCTGTAGTTGAACAGCAGCACCTCGTCGCTCCCCTCCTCCTTGCAGCGCAGCGCTTCGTCGATGACCGCCCGGATCGCGTGGCCGGTCTCGGGGGCCGGGATCTTGCCCTCGGTACGGGCGAACTGCACGGCGGCCTCGAACGTCTTGCTCTGCGGGTACGCGACGGCGTCCATGCGGCCGGCGTGCACGAGCAACGAGATGATCGGGGAGTCGCCGTGATACCGGAGCCCGCCCGCGTGGATCGACGGCGGCACGAAATCGTGGCCGAGCGTGAACATCTGCATCAGCGGTGTCATCCCCGCGACATCGCCGTAGTCGTAGTCGTACTCGCCCTCGGTGAGGGTCGGACAGCTCGACGGCTCCACGGCGAGCAGCCGCACACGCGAGTCGGTCATGAAGGGGAGTGCGATGCCGCCGAGGTTCGAGCCGCCGCCGCAACTACCGATCACGACGTCGGGGTGCGACTCGCCGGCGAGGACGAGCTGTTCTTTCGCCTCGATACCGATGATCGTCTGGTGCAACAACACGTGGTTGAGCACCGACCCGAGCGAGTAGTGCGTGTCGTCGCGCGACACCGCGTCGCGCACCGCGTCGGAGATCGCCGCGCCGAGCGATCCCGGGTGATCGGGGTCGTCGATCGGCGACGGGACGACCGAAGCCCCCCACGTCTCCATGAGCATCCGGCGGTACGGCTTCTGCCCGTACGACGCGCGGACCATGTAGACCTTGCACTCGAGGTCGTACTGCGCACAGGCGAACGCGAGGCTGCTCCCCCACTGCCCCGCACCCGTCTCGGTCGTCAGCCTCGGGATACCGGCGAGCTGGTTGTAGTAGGCCTGCGGCACCGCCGTGTTGGGCTTGTGCGACCCCGCCGGCGAGACCGACTCGTCCTTGAAGTAGATCCGTGCCGGCGTGCCGAGCGCGGCCTCGAGGCGGCGTGCGCGCACGAGCGGCGTCGGACGCCAGAGCCGCAGGATGTCGAGGACCTCACCGGGGACGTCGATCCACGGTGCCGAGGTCATCTCCTGTTCGATGAGCGGCATCGGGAACAACGGTGCGAGATCGTCGGGGCCTGCCGGCTGTCGTGTGGCGGGGTGCAGCGGCGGAGCGAGCGGCGCGGGGAGATCCGGGAGCGCGTTGTACCAGGCCGTCGGAATCTGCGACTGCGCGAGGTGGAAACGGGTGGGTTCGGTCATGTCGACCTCCTCGGAGGGATCGGCCCGGCCCCAGGGAGGAGTCGGCCCGGCGACGGCATCGCGCCGATCGCGCGCCGCGATCCTGCCACGTTCACCTCGTGACGGTCGCAGCCGCGAGCGCGGCGCAGAGCGTCGCCGGATCCTCGCTGCGGACCAACGCCTCGCCGACGAGCACGGCGTCGAATCCCGCGGCGGCCATCCGGGCCGCGTCGTCGGCACCGCGCACCGCGCTCTCCGCGACCCGCACGACGTCGGACGGCAGGAGGGAGGCGAGGCGTTCGGCGATCCCGAGGTCTTCCGCGAACGTCTGGAGGCTGCGGTTGTTGATCCCGACGATGCGCGCCCCGGCGGCGAGTGCTCGTTCGATCTCGGCGTCGTCGTGCGTCTCGACGAGCACCGCGAGCCCGAGGTCGGTCGCGGCCTCGTGCAGGTCGCGCAAGGTCGCGTCGTCGAGTGCCGCGACGATGAGCAACACGCCGTCGGCACCGATCGCCCGCGCCTCGAACAGTTGGATCTCCGCGATCGTGAAGTCCTTGCGCAACGCGGGGAGTGCCGTGGCGTCGCGCGCGGCCTGGAGATCGTCGATCCGCCCGCCGAACCAGGGGCCGTCGGTCAAGACGCTGAGGGCCGACGCGCCGCCCCGCTCGTAGGCCCGCGCTGCGGTGGCGGCGTCGAGGTCGGGATCGAGGTCGCCCTTGCTCGGCGACCGCCGCTTCATCTCGGCGATGACCGACAGGTGCCCGTCGTCGCGGCGGAGCGCGCCCACGAAATCGCGAGTCGGCCCCGCGGCGAGTGCGGCCGCGCGAATCGCGTCGCGTGCCTGCGGCTGGTGCAGCAACGTCACTTCGTCGCGCTTGGTGGCCAGGATCTCGTCGAGAATGCCCATGGGATCGCCGGAGTCTAGAGGCGGTCCCAACCCGCCCAACCTTGAGTGGATAACCCG
>SXJQ01000211.1 GCA_005779345.1 Actinomycetota bacterium | reverse complement strand
GATCGATCGCGTGATCGACGTGTTCCCCGCGCACCAACAGCAACAGATCCGCGTCCAGCTCGCCTCGGCGCTCCAGGGAATCTGCACCCAACAACTCATCCCGACCCCCGATGGCATGGGTCGTGCGGTCGCGTGCGAGGTCATGGTCGCCACGCCCGCGATCCGCAACCTCGTGCGCGAGGGCAAGACCCACCAGATCTACTCGATGATGCAGGCCGGCGGGAAGTACGGGATGGTGACGATGGACATGTCGCTCGCTCACCTCGTACGGACCGGCCGCATCTCCCTCGATCTGGCGCGTGAGCGCTGCGCCAACGAGGAAGACCTCCGCCGGCTCATCGCCGGATAGCGCACCCAGGGAGGCAGCATGTCCACGAGCACGTACGCCTACAAGGTTCGCGACAAGGCCGGCAAGGTCGTCGAGGGACAGCTCGACGCGGAGAGCGAGCAACTGCTCGTCGCCAAGCTGCGGTCGATGGGCTACACGCCGATCGACGTGAAGGCGCAACGCGCCGAGACGCTGTCGCGCGACCTCTCGATCCCCGGCCTCGGGGCCAACCGAATCAAGCTCAAGGACGTCGCGGTCTTCTCGCGTCAGTTCGCGACGATGATCAACTCGGGGCTGTCGCTCCTGCGCGCGCTCTACATCCTCGCCGAACAGACCGAGAACAAGGCACTCGGTGCGGTGGTCAACGAAGTGCGCATGGACGTCGAGAAGGGATCCAGCCTCTCGGCCGCGCTCGCGCGGCACCCCAAGGCGTTCAACCGGTTGTACGTGTCGATGGTGAAGGCCGGTGAGGTCGGTGGTGTGCTCGACACCGTGCTCGTGCGGCTCGCCGACACGATCGAGAAGCAGGTCGAACTGCGCCGCAAGGTGAAGTCGGCGATGACCTACCCCGTCGTGGTCGGCGTGCTCGTGCTGCTGATCGTGACCGCGATGTTGTTGTTCATCATCCCGATGTTCAAGGGTCTCTACACCGAACTCGGCGGCGAGTTGCCGATGCCGACGCAGATCCTGATCAACATCAGCTCGGCGTGTCGCAAGTTCTGGTACCTGATCTTCACGCTGGAGATCGGCGCCGCCGTGGGCTTCAAACGGTGGATCCACAGCGACGAAGGGCGCAAGAAGTGGGACGCGCTGAAGTTGCGCGTCCCGGTGTTCGGTGGACTCGTGCGCAAGACGGCGCTGGCCCGTTTCTCGCGCACGCTGGCGGCGCTCGTGCGCTCGGGTGTGCCGATCCTCGAATCGCTCGACATCGTCGCCGACACCGCCGGCAACCACGTGGTGTCGACCGCAGTGCGCGACGCGCAGACCGCGGTCAAGCAGGGTGAGGGGCTCGCGACGCGTCTCGAGAACCACCCCGTGTTCCCGCCGATGGTCGTGCAGATGATGGCGGTCGGTGAGGAGACGGGCGCGGTCGACGAGATGCTCGACAAGATCGCCGACTTCTACGACCAGGAGGTCGAGGCGACCGTGAACGCCTTGACGAGCCTCATCGAGCCGCTCCTCATCGTCGTGATGGGTGGCGCGGTCGGCGGCATGGTCATCGCGCTCTACATGCCGATGTTCAACATCATCAAGCTGATCAAGTAGACATCGTCGCCGTGAAGGCGGCGCTGTTCCTCGGGTCGGCGGCGCTGCTCGCGGGCGCGCTGGCGGGCATGGTGCCGTCGTCGTGGTGGTGGTTCGATCTCGCCGCGAGCTTGCGCATGCAGACGCTGCTCGGCGCGTTGGCGCTCCTGGTCGTCTCGCTCGTGGTGCGGGCGAAGCTCGCGCTGGTACCGATCGCGATCTCGCTCGTGCTCACGGTGCCGTCGGTGTCGGCGCTGATCGTCGCCGATCGCCCTGGCTCGCCCGCCAGTGGCTCGCGCCTCACGGTCGGCCACCTGAACCAGCAGGCCGGTGTGGTCGATCTCGAGCGGGTCGCGAGCGAGGCGCGTCGGCGCGACGCCGACGTGTTCGTGTTCGTCGACTTTCCTGCGGCCGATCGCAGCGGGTTGCCGACGCATCTCGCCGGATACGAGGTCGTGTTGCCGACGCGAGCGCGCAGCGTCGTCGTCTTGACGCGACTTCCGGTGATCGCGGCGATCGATCCCTACGAGCAGGCGCTCCCCGGCGCGTCGGTCAGCTTCGTGGTCGAACTCGCCGACGGCACGCACGTCTCGCTCCTCGCGCTCCACACCGAGTCGCCGACGCGTGCCGCGAGCGCGGCGACGCGCAACGAGCAGCTCCAAGCGGTCGGCACCTGGGCCGCAGGCCGCGAGGGCCCCGTCGCCGTGTTCGGCGACCTCAACGTGACACCGTGGGCGGTCGAGTACCGGCGCCTGCTCGACCGGTCGGGCCTGCGCAGTTCCTTGCGGGGCTTCGGGCTGCAGCCGAGCTGGCCGGTGCGGGCCGGACCGCTCGGCATCACGATCGACCACCTGTTGCACTCGCCCGACCTCGTCACCGTCGACCGGGCGACGGGCCCCTCGTTCGGGTCGGATCATCGGTCGCTCTGGGTGACGCTCGCGCCGGCGGGGTGAGCCCGCTCGCCTCGGGTCTCCCCGTGACATTCGACATTTCCAGGCCCATGTGTTGCACTTCGGCTCCCTGCGGTGTCGTTCGGGTGTGCCGGGACGAACGAGGCCGAGGACCGGTGGGGGGTCGGACGTGGACGAACGATGGAGCGCCGAGCTGCTCGCCGCGCTGCGCGAGCTCTACGAGCCGACGCGTCGGTTCGCGGCGATCATCGGTCGTCACGATGTCGAGCCCGACGATCTGGTGCAGGACGCGTTCACCAAGGTGCTCCTCGCCGAGCCCGGAACGATCCGCGATCTCGGGCCGTACGTGCGCCGGATCGTGGTGAACCTGGCCCACAACGAACGGCGCCGTACGCGTCGTGGCGCGCGGGCGATCGGGCGGCTGGGCGACGACCTCGTCACGCGCGATCGGTACCCGAGCGAACTCGCCGACCTGTGGCACCTCGAACCGCGCGTGCGGGCCCTGCTGTTCCTCGTCGATGTCGAGGGCGAACCGGTCGCGGCCGCGGCCGCGACGGTCGGCATGGCCGCGCCCGCGGCGCGGATGGCGTTGTCGCGAGCGCGCCGCCGCCTGAAGTCCGAACTGCACGTCGAACTGGCCGGTGAGTGAGATGAACACGCCCCCTGCACGCCCGGAAGCCATTGCACGCCTCGAAGCCCTCGCCCGCCGTGGCACCCGTCGGGGACCCGACGACGTGCTCGGCGCGGCACTGACCGAAGCCGCCGTGCACCTCGATGCCGCGGCCCGAAAGGACCTCGTCATGAGCGAAGTACCGGACCCCGGCGCCGACCATGTTGTCGACCCAGTCACCAACTCCGGCGAGCCTGGAGACGCCGGACCGATCGTCGCCGACATGCAACCCCCGCGGCGCGTGTCGCGCGGGCGGCGGAGTGTCGCCGGGTTCGGTGTCGCCGCGTTGCTCGGCTTCGGCGGCTTCGCGGCGCTGTCCGCGCAGGGCGACGGTGGTGGCGCCGACTCGCCCGAAGCGGCAGTGCGTCAGCTCGCCGACGCGATCACCAACGAAGACCCGCTCGCCGCGGTCGACGTGCTCGCGCCGGGCGAGGTGCGCACCTTGCGACGCTCGCTCGACGGCGCGGCCGACAAGGCCGAACAACTCGAACTCGTCGAGGATGCGTCGGAGCCGCTCGCCGGTTTCGACCTCGAGGTGCAGGACCTCGACCTCGAGGTCGAAGCGCTCGCCGACGGGTTCGCCAAGGTGAGCGTCGTCGACGGCGCGATCGACGGCGCGATGGACCCCGATGGGCTCGCGGCGCGGATCCGCGACCGGATGGGCGACGACACCGCGCCCGAGGCCGAACGGGTCGAGCTCACCGAGCTCGAGACGCCCGACGGCGAGGCCCCGTTCGTGATCGCGATCGAGGAGTCCGACGGCTGGTACGTGAGCCCCGCGTACACCGCGATGGAGTACCTGCGCATCAACGAAGACGGCCCTGCCGCCGACCTCGGTTCGGCCGACGCCACGCAGCTCGGCGCCGACTCGCCCGAAGCCGCGATCCGCGACGCCGTCGAGGCGGCCCGTACCGGCGACTGGGCACGCCTCACCGAACTCGTGCCGCCGAGCGAGATCCCCGCGTACGAGTACCGGGCGCTGTTCGACCAACTCGCCGCCGACTACGACGTCGCGCCCGACTTCGCGGTCGACCGCCTCGACCTCAGCAGCGAGGTCGACGGCGACCAGGCGACCGTGTCGATCGTCGGCGCGGGAACCTTCGGCGAGCGCGGCTCGACCTGGCAGATCGGCGGCGACTGCACCGAGTTCGATGCAGCGCGGCAAGCCGCGAACGAGAGCGATGACTACGACTATGACTACGACTACGACTCGTGGTGCGTCAGCGGTGGGTTCTCGCCGTACAGCATCGTGTGGTTCTACCCGATGGCGGGCGATGGCGACGGTGACCCGCAGGTTGCGACGGTGCGCGAGGGCGGCCGCTGGTTCGTGAGCCCGGTCGCGACGGCGATCGACAGCGTCGACGACTTCGTCGAACTGTTCGACGAGGACATGCTCGCCCAGTTCACCGATGACTATTCGCGCGTCGAGCCCGACGGTGCGATCACGCTCGGCGAGCCATTGGCGATCTCGAGCGACGAAGCGTCCTACGACGGGAGCCTCTTCCCGCGACCGTCTGGCGTGTACACGTTCGCGGGGAAGGCCGGCACCGAGGTCATCGGGCTGGTCGAGGCCAACGGTGGGGAGGAGTTCCACACGTTCGGTTGGGCGGAGATCTACGGACCCGACGGTCAGCCCCTCGGCGACGTCACCTACGGAAACCCGGTCGAACTCCCTGTCGATGGTGAGTACCGCGTCGTGTTGACCGCCGGTGGTCCTTCGTCCGGCACATTCACGCTCTGGGATGTCGCCGACGCCCCCGAGAAGGCGCTCGACCCCTACGGTGAATCCGACTTCGGCAGCGGCGAGAACTGCTTCGTAGACGACCTCGGCACCGAGACGTGCACCGAGTCGGTGCTCCCCGAGGACTGCATCTTCGGGAGCGACGGGATCGTGGACTGCACGTCGAGCGCAACGACGTTCGTGGAGGGCGTCGAGACGACAGTGCCGCTCGACGGGTGAGACGACCAACGCGAGAGGTCGTGCGCGAGCATCGCAGTGACACGGTCGCGTTGCTCGGCGGTG
>SXJQ01000210.1 GCA_005779345.1 Actinomycetota bacterium | reverse complement strand
GACGACTGAATCCCGACCGAACGACGACCGAACGACGACCGACCGGTCAGCGGAAGAATCCCCACCACGTCGACACGCTCGCCGTCATCGCCGTCGCGACCCCGATCATCACCCAGGTCTTCGTCGGGATGCGCCCGTCGGCGTCTTGGGGGAGGCGGTTGCGCACGAGGTCGAGCGTGCGTTCGGCCCAGGCGAAGTCGCGGCTCAAGATCCCGAGGCCGAGTGCCACGATGAGCCAGCCCGGGCCGGGGAGCGGGATCGCGAGGAGCCCGAGGATCAGCACCGTGAAACCGAGTGCCATCCGCGCCAGTCGATAGACGATGTGGCGCTTCGCCTCGGCGAGCGTCTCCTCGTAGGCGCCGGTCTCGAACTCCGCCGCGATCGCAGCCTCGACGAGCCGCGAGTGGTGCTCGACCCGGGCGCGTTCGGGTTCGTCGGTCTCGGCGGGGCCGGGCGGATCGGACTCGGACATGCCGCCATTCTGGCCGACGAACCGTGGTCGTCGCGGCGGGTTCGCTCGGTAGCCTCGGCCGATGACCGAGTCGCTGCTCGTGGTCACCCAGGCGGCTCCGTACCGCGACGGTCCCGCCGGCGTGCACGCCGTGCTCGATCAGGCGGCGACCGCGTTCGGTCAACTCGCCGACCGCAACGGCCTGCGCGCCCGGCGGGTCGAAGATGTCCGCGCGCTCGAAGACGACGCGTTGTATCGGGCGCGTGCGCTCGTGCTGTTCACGATCGGTGAGACGCCATGGAACCGCGTGCAGCGCGCCGAGATCGGAGCGCGCCTCCGAACCGGCGAACTCTCGGTGATGGCGGTGCACTCCGCGACCGACTCCAGCTACGGCTGGGACGACCACGGGCGAATCGTCGGCGCGCGTTTCGACGGCCATCCGTGGACGCAGACGGTCACCGCCGATGTGCTCGAACCGCACCACCCGGCGACCGCGCACCTCGGCGACGCGTGGACATGGCACGACGAGGTGTATCAATTCCGCGACCTGCGCCCCGACGCGCGGGTGCTGCTGCGGGTTCGCGAAGACGACCTCGATGCATCGGCGCCGGGTGCGCGCCGGCCCGAGTTCGGGTATCCGCTCGCCTGGTGTCACACCGAAGGGTCGGGTCGCGTGTTCAGTAGCAGCCTCGGACACTTCCCGGCGGCCTGGGAGTCGACCGTGTTCCTGCGCCACCTCGACGGCGGGCTCGCCTGGGTGCTCGGCACCGGCGAATGATCGGATCCCCGAGCCGATGAGCCGTCGCCGCAACTTCTCACCGTGGGCCTACTGGTCCCTGCATCTGCAGTCGACCGTGGTCGACGACCCGTTCCCCGAAGGCGCCGATCGCGCTGCGTTCGACGCATGGCGCGAGCGCGTGCGGATGCGCCTCGCCGAGTTGCTCGGTCCTGCACCGACGGCCGTCGCTGCCGATCTCGAGACGACCGAGGTCGTCGATTGCGGCGACCACACGCGGGCGCGGATCCTCTACGACACCGAGCCCGCGATGTCGGTCCCCGCGTACCTGCTCGTCCCGAAGGAACGAGTCGGCGCGGCGCCCGGGCCCGCGGTGCTCGCGATCCATGGTCACGGCCCCGGCAAGTCGCTGGTCTGCGGCGTCGTCGACGGCCCCGACCCGGCGGTCGCGGAGGACTACGCGCGATCGTTGGCGCGGCTCGGTTACGTGGTGCTCGCGCCCGACCTGCGCTGCTTCGGTGAACGCCAGGATCCGCAGTGGGATCCCGCGGGACACAAGTACGACTGCGACTGGAACCTCGTCGCCGCAACGATGGCCGGCGTGAACCCGCTCGCGCAGAACCTGTGGGACCTGCAGCGGAGCCTCGATGTGCTCGCCGATCATCCGCTCGTCGCCTCCGACCGGATCGGTGCGGTCGGCCTGTCGTACGGCGCGACGATGGCGCTGTTCCTCGCCGCAGCCGACACGCGGGTGCGCGCCGCGGTCGTGTCGGGGTATCTGTCGAGTTGGGCGTCGGCCCATGCGGTGCCGTGGAACATGTGCGGGTCGCAGGTGATGTTCGGCCAACTCGGTCGAATCGAACATGCCGATCTCGCCGCGCTGATCGCACCACGAGCCCTGTCGGTCGAGTCGGGCGTCGACGACCCGATCTTTCCGGTGGCGGCGGCGCGCACGACGATGGCGCTCCTGGCGCCGGTCTGGGCGACCGTGGGGGCAGCGTCGGACGCGCTCCGGCACACGGTGTTCGACGGCGGGCACCGCTGGGATGGCCGCGACGTCGAGGACTTCCTCGCCGCGCACCTCTGATCCACCGCTGGGGCCACGTACGGTGGGGCAATGGGATCTTCTCCGGTCGAACGGCTCGCGGTGATCGGCCTCGTACTCCCCGGACCGTTCCCGCCGCACGATCCGCTCGATGCGGTTGTCGTCCACGGCGGCCGGGCCCGCACGTCGGGCCAACTCCCGCGCGACCACGACGGCAACCTCGTGCACCCCGGCGTCGTCGGCGCCGGTCTCACGGTCGAACAGGGCGCCGAGGCGGCGTTGTGGTGCGCGCTCAACGCCCTGTCGGTCCTCACGGCCGAACTCGGCGACCTCGACCGCATCGAACGGGTCCTGTCGGTTCTCGGGTTCGTCACCTCGGCTCCCGGGTTCGTGCAACAGCCCGCCGTGATCGACGGTGCGAGCCGCCTGCTCCACGACGTCTTCGGCGCTGCGGGACGACACAGCCGCAGCGCGATCGGCGTTGCCGCGCTCCCTCGCGGTGGCGCGGTCGAGATCGAGGTCGAGGTCGCGCTGCGATGACCGCGTCGATCCGAGCGGTGCCGAACATCGACGGTGCCGACACCACCAGCCCGCGCATCACGCTCATCGGCGGCGGCAGCTTCCACTGGGCGCCACGACTGCTCGCGGACTTCTGCAATACGCCGTCGCTCGCCGCGGCCCATGTCGTGCTGCACGATCTCGACCACGCGGCGGCGGAGCGCATGGCGGCCCTCGGGCGCGAGTTCGCGGCGCGTCGTTCGATCGGCATGCAGGTGGAGGCGGTCGCCGATCTCCCGTCGGCGCTGGCAGCGACCGACTTCGTGATCGCGGCGTTCTCCGTCGGCGGTCTGCACAGCATGCGGCGCGACCTCGAAGTGCCCGAACGATTCGGTATCCGTCAACCGATCGGCGACAGCATCGGCCCCGGTGGGCTCAGCCGTGCGTTGCGGAGCGTTCCCCCGGTTCTCGACATGGCACGCGCCGTGGAACGGTCGGCGCCCGACGCGCTCTTCGTCAACGTCAGCAATCCGCTCACCGCACTCACCCGGGCGATCACCCGCGAAACCCCAGTGCGTGCCGTCGGTCTGTGCAACGAACTCGTCGGGCTCCAGTTCCAGTTGTCGTTGTTGTTCGACGTGCCGATGCACGAGATCGACCTCACGGTCGGTGGGGTCAACCACTTCCCGGTCGTCACCGCGATCGGCCTCGGCGACGATCCCGACGGGTTCACCCGACTCCTCGAGGTGGTCGAGGTCGCCCCGCCCCCCGGGCCGCTCTGGATGCAGCCACCCGAAGGGATGCACTGGCGCAAGGTGTCGGGCGGCGGCGAGTTCACCAAGGCCGATGTCGTCGCGAACCTCGCGGTCAAGCTCGAACTCTTCCGCCGGTTCGGTGCGTTGCCGGGAGCGAACGACCACCACATCGTCGAGTTCCTCCCCGGATTCGTGCATCCCGACAACGGCGACGGCGAGCCGTGGCACGTGCACCATTGGGGCATCGACGGGCACGCCGCCGACGCGGCCGCCGACGTCGCGCACTACGAGGCGATGCGCGACGCCGCCGACGTCACGCGGATGCCGAGCGGCGAACTGGTCGCGGCGCTGCTCGACGGCATCGTCTCGGGCGTTCCGCACACGCTCCCGATGAACCTTCCCAACGCCGGTCAGGTCACGACCCTGCCCTCCGACGTCGTCGTCGAATGTGTGGGCGTCAGCGACGCCGCCGGGGTCCGACCGCGTGACGCGACCGCGGTGCCTGGGATCATCGGCGAGTACGTCCGGCGAGCGAGCGTCTGCCAGGAGCTGACGGTCGAGGCCGCGCTCTCGGGCGATGTCGATGTCGCGATCGCCGCGATGCTCGCCGACCCGCTCGCGGGGCGCCTTCCCTACGAACGTGCCGTCGAGTTGACGCTCGCCTTGCTCGCCGAGACGGCCGAATGGCTGCCGCAGTTCCGTCGATAGTCTGACCCGACGGCGGTGGCTCCGCCGATCTCGGAGCGTCGGGGGGCGACACGGATGGCACCGCGAATCTGCTTCGTCGGCGGCGGTTCCTACCAGTGGATCCCGAAGCTGATCCTCGACCTCGCCGATGCCGCGTCGCTCGCCGAGGCCGAGATCGTGATCCACGACATCGATCCGGCGCCGATCGAGCCGATGGTCGACCTGGTCCGCCACATCGCGGCCGTGCGCGGCGTCGGCTTCACGAGTTGGGGTACGACCGACCGCCGGGCCGCGGTCGCCGGCGCCGATCACGTCGTCGTCTGCATCTCCACGGGCGGGCTCGACAGCATGCAGCACGACATCGCGATTCCGGAGCGGTACGGGATCAAGCAGGCGGTCGGCGACACCGTCGGGCCGGGTGGGATCGCGCGGGCGTTGCGCAACATCCCGGTCATGGTCGCCATCGCGCGCGACGTCGAGGAACTCGCCCCCGAGGCATGGTTGCTCAATCTCACCAACCCGATGACGACCCTCACGCGCGCGGTACACCGGACCACCGAGGTCACCGCGATCGGACTGTGCCACGAGGTGACGCTCACCCAGTACACGCTGTCGTTGCTCCTCGGCTGCGACATGCGGTCGATCGACCTGTCGGTCGCAGGTGTCAACCACCTGCCGTTCATCACCCGCATCGACATCGACGGGACCGACGGTCTCGCGCGGCTGCGCGACCTGCTCGACGACGAGGCCGCCCTCGCTGCACCGCTCGACCTCCCGGCGTTCGTGGGGCACGAGTCGATCAGCGCCGGCGGCGACTTCACGGTCGGGTCGATCCTCGCCTCGAACCGCGTGAAGGTCGAACTGTTCCGTCGTTTCGGTGTGCTGCCGGCCGCCGGCGACCGGCACCTCGTCGAGTTCTTCCCGGGGTTCCTCACCGAGGAGTCGCAGTGGGGCGCTCGTTGGGGCGTCGCGCTCACGAGCATGGACGATCGCCGCCAATGGCTCGCCCACTATCAGCGCGAGTTCGCCGACCTTCGGGCGGCCACGTCGATCCCGCGTCAACCGAGCGGTGAGATGGTCGCTGCGATCATCGACTCGCGGTTGCGCGACAAGCGGCGTCACCTCCCACTCAACATCGCCAACTCGGGGCAGGTCCCGGATCTCCCCGACGATGTCGTGGTCGAGAGCATCGTCACGATCGGCCGCGACGGTGCTCGCGGGCGCGACGCCGACAGGGTCCCGACCGTGCTCGCCGAGCAACTTCGTCGGGTCGCCGCCGAACAGGAACTCATCGTCGAGGCCGCCCTCACCGGCGACCGCGAGACGGTCTTCGCGGCGATGCTCCTCGATCCGCTCGCGAGCCGGATCGACTACGACGCCCTCGGACACCTCACCGACGACCTGCTCGCGGCGACCCGAGCCTGGCTGCCGCAGTTCGCGTCGGTGCCCGGCGCATGACGGTGCGCGTCGCCGTGATCGGCACGGGATTCGGTGCGCGCGTGGTCGCTCCGGTGTTCGCTGCGACCGAGGGTTGCGAGGTCGTGGCCGTGGTATCGCCGCGAGACGATGTCGCGGGCGAACTCGCCACCCACCGAGCCGATCTCGTGACAGTGCACTCACCCCCGTTCTTGCACGCCGAGCACGTTCGCGTAGCGCTGGATCTCGGCGCGGCGGTGCTCTGCGACAAGCCGTGCACGCCGAGCGCGCCCGACACGGCCCGATTGCTCGCCGACGCCGACGCGTCGGGACAGGTGCACCTCGTCAACTTCGAGTTCCGGTGGGACCCCGCGCGGCAAGCGATCAAGGCGTTGCTCGCGGCCGGTGCGCTCGGCGAGATCGAGCACGTGACCTGGCACCACGTCAGCGCCGGCTCGCGTGTCCCGCTCCGCGACTACGGCTGGTTGTTCGATGCGACGCTCGGGGGAGGGTGGATCGGCGCGTGGGCGTCGCACGCGGTCGACGCACTGCGCTGGTGGTTCGGGGATCTCGAGGTCGAATGGTCGCGGCCCCGAACCGATATTCCATTCCGAGTCGATCGCGAGGGTGTCGAGCGGACCTGCACCGCCGAAGACGGCGTCACGGCCGCGTTGCGCGCCGCTTCGGGGGCGAGCATCGTGATCGACTCGACGTTCGCGGCGAGTGCCACACGCCCGGCGCGCCTCACGATCCTCGGTTCGCGCGGCGTCGTCGAATGCGTCGACGATCGAATCCTGCACCTGCGCGGCGTCGACGGCCGCCGCGAGGATCTCCCGTTCGATTCCGCCGGTCGCGATCGTCACGGTGCGCCGCTCCGACGTTGGGCGACGGTCGTTCGCGACTCGGTGAACGCCGGCGAACCCCTCGAGGGAGCACCCACGCTGCGCGACGGGCTCGCCGTCGATCGCGTCCTGGATTCGTTACGACGCGGCTGAGCGCCCGAGCGCCCGCTCGAACAGGGTGTTCCAGCCGGTCGCTTCGATGCCGAGCGAGTGCAATTGCAGCTTGGCCTCGTTCGTGGCCTCGTGGGCGTTCGCGACCCCGAGTTGTTCGAACGCGAGGGAGCGGGCAAGGCTCGCGATCGCCCGGTCGATCCGCGAGTCGGTGGCGAACGCGAGGGAGTGAGCTTCGTCGAGTTCGGCCACCGCAGCGTCGGTCTCGCCGACCTGGGCATGGGCGAGACCGCTCGCCCAATGCCGGAACAGCCGATCCATGTAGGTCCCGCCCTGAACGGTCGCGACCTCGGCAGCGATGCGATGGGTCGACGCGGGGTCGTGGTGCGCGGCGTGCGCGAGCGCGAGCAACCCACCGAGTGCGGCCCGGGCACCGTCGGCCTCGGCACGTTCGTAGGCCGGGTCCAGCACCGCGATCGCTTGGTCGATCTCGCCACTCTGGAGCATCGCGAGGCCACGCAGACCGGCGCGATCGGCGTCGACGACCGACTCACGCGCGACGGACGCGATCGGCGCGAGCCAGCGCGTCGCCTCGGCCACCTCGCCGCGCTCCAGGTGTGCGCCGGCACGAACCACCGAACCCATCTCGCGCATGTCGTGATCGGCAAGCGCGAGCACGGCCGGTTCCATCGCGTCGAGGAGGTCGGTCGCCTCGCCGAAGCGCCCGAGCTTCGTGAGGGCTCGGACGACCGGAGCGCTGGCCTGCGTCTCGGCCCAGTCGTCGCCGATCGCCCGGAACAACTCGATCGCGTCGCGTCCGCGCGTCACGCACTCCTCGGCGCGACCGCGCCAGAGCGCGATGTCGGCGAGGAGCACCTCCATCATCCCGAGTGCCCAGCGGTCGCCGGTGTCCATCTCGGTACCGATCTGGCGGGCGAGTTCCTCGGCTTCGTCGAGGCGGCCCTGGTTGTAGCGGACGAACGCGAGCAAGCCCTGTGCCCACCCGACGCCACCCCAGTCGCCGATCTCGGAGAACGCCTCGGCTGATTCGTAGAGGCGCTGCTCGGCGGTGCTGGCGGCACCGCGGGTGAACGCGATCCACGCGAGGTTCTGCAACGCCCAAGCCTCGCCGCGGCGATCACCGGCGCCGCGGAACGCCGCCAGGGCATCCGACGAGAGCCGCTCGGCCTCGGTGTCTTCGCCCTGGAACAGCCGGATCATCCCGAGCCCGCGCAACGCCTCGGCCGCTCCGGACTCGTCGCTGATCGATCGCGCCGTCGTGAGCGCTTCGCCGTACGCGTGCTCGGCGTCGGAATGGTTGCGTGCGTCGGTCTCGATGCGGCCGAGCACGAGCAAGGCCTTGGCGATCACCGCGTCGGCCTGTGCGGCGCGCGCTTCTTCGAGCACGATCAGCGCGTCGTCGCGCGCGGCGTCGAGTTCGCGGAACGCATCGCGGGCACGCGCCCGACCGAGGCGAGCAGCCCAGTTGCGCGCGTCGTCGTCGCGGTCGGCGAGCTGGAGGACCCGTTCCCACAGGCGCGCCGAGCGATCGTGGCTCTCGACGTCGTCGGCGCGCTCGGCCGATCGGACGAGCGCCACGAGTGCACGTTCGCGCACGTCGCGCGGGACGCCGGGGACGGTGCCGAGATCGGTGACGAGTTCGGCGGCCGCCGCGAGGTGGAACGCTGCGGTCTCGAGACGCCGATCGCCGCCGGCCTCGTCGAGCCGTTGCGCGAGGAGGCCGTGGCGGCGGGCCCGCTCGGCGCGGGTGAGGGTGCCGTACGCGACCTCGCGGACGAGCTCGGACTTGAAGCGGAACTCGCCGTCGTCGAGCTCGAGGAGGTCCCGGTCGACGAGCTCGCGCGCGATCTGGGCGCCGTCGGGTCGGCTGTTGAGCGCGAGGGCGTCGGCGGTCGCGCCGCTCGGGCCGACGACCGCGAAGTCTTCGAGGACACTGCGGTGTTCCGCGTCGAGCGTGTCGAGGCGCGCGGCCACGAGCCCGTGCAAGGTGGCCGGCAGGCTGCGCACGAGTTCGGAGCTGAGGTCGACGCCATCGTCACCCGCGGCATCGAGCGCGAGCGCGACGAGCTCCTCGACGAAGAAGGGATTGCCACCGCTGCGCTCGAGGAGGAAGGCCACGAGATCGTCGTCCACATCGGTGCCGAGCAGATGCTCCACCATCTCGCGGGCGCTCGTGGCGTCGAGCGGGTCGAGGTGGACCGTGATGTGGTTGTGTCGACCGGCCTCGACAGCCCATTCGCCGGCAAATTCGGGGCGAGCGGTCGCGACGAGCACGAACGGCAGCGATCGAAGCCGTACGAGAAGCCGGTCGAGTGCGTCGAGAACCTCGGTGGCGGCCCAGTGGACGTCGGACATCACGAAGATCACCGGGCGGCGACGGGCATGACCCTCGAAGAATCGTCCTGCCGCGCGCCGAGCTTCGTCGCGGGCGCGGGTCGGGTCGACCCCCTTGCGCGTGAATCCGTCGGTGAGATACAGCAGGCCGTCGACGACGCGATCGAGTTCGGCGTGCCCGACCGGCAGGTCGATCGCGTACGCGACGGCGGCGGCAACGGCTTCGCGCGCCTCGAGCAAGGAGGCGTCACGCTCGAAACCGCACGCGGCACGGACCGCCTCGGCGATCGGCGCCCACACATTCGCCTCGCCGTACGGGGCGCATTGACCGTTGACGACCAACGCGTCGTGCTCGTCACGCGCGAGGTGAGCGAACTCCATCGCGAGTCGGCTCTTACCCACGCCGGCGTCGCCGTACAGCGCGATCGCGAGCGCGCGACCGCGCGACGCGAGACGGAACGCGTGCCGCAGGATGCCCAACTCGGTATCGCGGCCGACGATCGGTGCACGTCGGATCCGGCGCCGACGCTGCCCGGGCGGCGCAGTGGCTTCGAGCGCGATCCATGCCTCGACCGGCTCGGTTCGACCGCGCACCGTCAGCTCGCCGAGTGCCTCGTAGCGGACGCAACCCTGCGTCGCGTCGTGGGTCTGGGGGCCGACCACGACCTGGCCCGGTGCGGCGGAGGTCTGGAGGCGGCTGGCGGTGTTCACGACGTCGCCCATCACCGTCGCGTCGCCACCGGCGCGGAGCGCGCCCACGACGACTTCGCCCGTGTTGATCCCGATGCGCAGGTCGATGCCACCGCCGGTCTCGCCCGCGAACGTCCCGAGCGTGGATTGCATCTGCAGCGCGCAGCGCACGGCGCGCTCGGCATCGTCTTCGTGCGCGACCGGGGCACCGAACTGGGCGACGAGTTGGTCGCCGACGATCTTGTCGAGGTGTCCACCGAACGCGGTGACGTCGGCGACCAATCGCTGGAAGCAACCGTCGACGAGGTTCTTGACGTGCTCGGGGTCGGCCGTCTCCGACAGGCGCGTGAATCCGACGATGTCGGCCATCAGAACGGTGACGAGGCGACGCTCGTCGGGCCGCTGCACGAGCGGCGTGCCGCACTCGGAGCAGAAGCGTGCACCCTCGGGAACGCGGGCACCGCATGAGGTGCAGCTCTGCATTGCGCCATCCTACGGGCGACTGCATCAACTCCCCGAAGATCGGGCCGATCAAGACGCGTGAACTCGCGTGGGCGGGACCGCGCAGGGGGGACTCCGACCGGATGACGACGTCGAACGCAGCGAGATTGCCGGTCGACCCCGGAGCCTTGCCGCCCGACTCGTTCGGCGCGCTCGAACTCCTGTCGATCCCGGTCGCCTTGCTCGAGGTCGTCGACGGCCGCGGCAGTTACATCGCCGCGAATGCCGCATACCGCGCCCGACTGGGACGCGACCCGATCGGCCTCGATGCCCTGGCCGTGCTCGGAGGTGGTTGGGATCACGAGTACGAACTGATCGGTGACGCGATCGAGTCCGGCGCACCCGGGCGGATCGAATCGGATCGCGGTGCGGCGGTGATCGAGGTCCGCGCCGATCCCCACCACGACGATCACGGTTCCTGTACTCACGTGCTCGTTTCGACGTCGGATGTGACCGAACGGGCGTCGCTCGTCGCCCGGCTGGTGCACGATGCCGCGCACGACACGACCACGGGTCTGCCCAACGCCACCGCGTTGGCGTCGCGCATCCGATCGGCGTTCG
>SXJQ01000209.1 GCA_005779345.1 Actinomycetota bacterium | reverse complement strand
CCGGTCGTGCCCGACGTGTAGATCATCTGTGCGCCGGCATCGCCGACGGCGACGAGCGCGGGCTCGGTGTCGGGATCGCCGGCCATCAGATCGTCGAACCTGCGCCAGGCCGCGCTCGGCGACGGGCCGAGGAACACACCGAAGGTATGCACCTTCGGGAGTTCGGCGCGCACGGCCTCGATCTCACCGGCGAACTCGGCGTCGGCGAGCACGATCGTCGCATCCGAATTGTCGATGACGTAGGCCATCTCCTCGGGGTTGAACCGATACGACAACGGCACCGCGACGAGGCCGAGCTTGCGCGCCGCGTGGATGATCGCGATCACTTCGAGCGAGTTCGGGCCACACCACACGAGTCGATCGCCGCGCTGCGCGCCGCTCGCCACGAGGCCGTGCGCGAGTCGGTTCACGAGTGCGTTGAGTTCGGCGAACGACGTGGTCGACGCGACCGCGCCGCCGCTCGCGTCGACGGACACGGCCGGCTGGTCGCCGCGCATCTGTGCATGAACCGCCAGCACGTCGGGTACCGAATCTGGACGCGCGTTCATGTGGATCCCCCGTCCGGCCTGGGCGGCCAATCTGATTACCCTAACGGGATGGCAGAACGTGACGCCTCGCCAGCTCGTGTCCGCGACCGGCTCGAGCCCGGCCCTGAGGTCCACGTCTCGGTCGTCATGCCCGTGTTCAACGAGGCCGCGATCCTCGCGATGTCGGTCGGCGAGGTCGTCGACGGGCTCCGGTCACGCGGCACCGCGTTCGAACTCATCGTCGTCGAGAACGGTTCGACCGACGGCACGCTCGACCTCGCCCGGAGTCTCACCGTGGCCCGTCCGGAGTTGCGTGTCGAGACGATGCCCCGTGCCGACTACGGCCTCGCGCTCCGCCACGGCCTCCTCACCGCGACCGGCGAAATCGTCGTCAACTTCGACTGCGACTACTACGACCTCGGGTTCCTCGATCTCGCAGTCCCCCGCGTCGCCGACCCCGCCGGCCCCGCCGTGCTCGTCGGCTCGAAACGTGCGCCCGGTTCCGACGACACGCGTGCGTTGCTCCGGCGCTTCGTGACCGCCGTCTTCTCCACGGTCCTGCGCGTGGGGTACGGGCTCGAGGTCTCCGACACGCACGGGATGAAGGCCATGCGGCGATCCGATGTACTCGCCGCCGCGAGCGCGTGCCGCCTCGGCGCCGACCTGTTCGACACCGAACTGATCCTGCGCGTCCAGCGCTCGGGTCTCCCGATCGCGGAGATCCCGGTCGCCGTCGAGGAACGCCGTCCGGCCCGGACCTCGATCATGCGGCGCGTCCCGCGGACACTCGTCGGCCTCGTGCGGCTGCGCCGGGCCCTCCGGGTCCGCGCCTGATGCTGCTCGCAGCAGCCGGGATCGCGGGCGGGCCGGGCACGTCCTCGGTGACGCCGGGTTGGGTCCGCGTCGAGGGCGACCGGATCGCCGATGTCGGCACCGGTCCTCGGCCCGGTCGCGCCGAGGATCTCGGCGATGCGGTGCTCGCTCCCGGGTTCGTCGACCTCCAGATCAACGGTCTCGCGACGGTCGACTTCGCCGCGGCCGATCCCCAGGCGATCGCGGCGGCGCTCGACCGGATCACCGAGAGCGGCTGCACGACCTGCCTCCCGACGCTCGTCACCGCGCCGCGCTCGCGCTACGCGGCGATGCTCGACGCGATCGCGGCGGCGCGCGATGTCGCGGGTGCCGCCGAGCGTTGCGCGGCGGCCGGTGTACATCTCGAGGGCCCGTTCCTCGGCGGCGCACCCGGAGCGCATCCCGTCGAGCACGTGCGCGCGGTCGACCGCGCCGAACTCGACGCGACGCTCGATCGTCATCGCGACCTGGTGCGGATCGTCACGCTCGCCCCGGAGGCCGACCCGACGCTCGAAGCCACGCGCTCTCTCGTCGCGCGCGGCATCGTGGCCGCCGTCGGGCACACCGCTGCCGGGTTCGACGCTGTGGTCGCGATGGTCGACGCGGGGGCGCGCCTGGTGACTCACGTCTTCAACGGGATGGCGCCGTTCCATCATCGTGCACCCGGCGCCGTCGGTGTCGCGCTCGGAGACCCGAGGGTCGCGGCCTCGATCATCGCCGACCTCGTGCACGTGCACCCCGCCGCGCTTCGCATCGCGATCGCCGCGCAGCCGCGCACCGTGCTCGTGACCGACGCGGTCGCGACGGGCGCGGGGTCGGCGGCGAGCGTGCGACTCGCGGCAGGCGGCGATGGGGCCGCCCGTCTCGCCGACGGAACCCTCGCCGGGTCGACCCTCACGATGGATGCGGCGGTGCGCAACGTCGTCACGGTGGGGATCGGGCTCGATCGGGCGATCGCGATGGCGAGCACCATTCCCGCGGCCGTGATCGGGCTGGTCGATCGCGGCCGGATCGCCCCCGAGCTGCGCGCCGACCTCGTCGCGCTCGACCGGGCGACGCTGGCGGTGCGGGGCGTGTGGGTGGCGGGCCGACGCGTGCGCTGATCGACTGGTCGCTCGGCCCGAACGCCATGAGGCCCGAACGCCATGAGGCCCGAACGCCATGAGGCCCGAACGCCATGAGGCCCGAAGCCCATTAGGGTCGGCGTCATGGAGATCGTCGCCGCGCTGTTCATCGACAACATCGAGTTTCGTCGCGATCCGCCGGGCGGACCGACCAAGATCGACATCACGGGCGCCTACTTCTCGATCCGGATCGACGCCTACCCCACCACGTTGACCCCCCATCTCGTGGTCCTGCTGCGGGCGGAGAACGAAGCGGGCCGGCGAGGCAACCTCGACGTCCGGTTCGTGCGAGCGGGCACCGAGGATGAAGTCGCCCGCAACACGTCGGCGGTCACCATCGCGCCGCCCGGGAACTTCTTCTACCAACTCGTCCGACCCGAGCTCACGTTCGACGCTCCGGGTGGGATCGAGGCCCACTGCGAGATCGCCGAAACAGGATCCAAGGTCGTGGTGCCGCTCACGGCGCTGTGACCGGCGCCTGGCCGCACCGCGACGAAAGCGGTCAATCGAACGCTGAGAGTGGTCGAAGGGTGAGGATCATGGTGCAGTACGCAGCCGCGCTCTCCCGGCATCCCAGCCCCGTCGACGCCGTCGGGGAATGCGTCGGCGAGATCCTCGACACCCTCGACGGCGACCGTCCCGACCTCGTCGTCTGCTTCGCCACCCCCCACCACCTGGGCACCTTCGCCGACATGGCCACCGGGATCCGCAAACTGCTCGAACCCGACTCGCTCATCGGCACGATCTCGACGGCGGTCGCCGGCGGCCGACACGAGGTCGAGACAGGCCCGGCGCTGTCGCTGTGGGCCGCGAACTGGGGCGGGGGCCGAGCACGCAGCGTGACCCTCGACGCGTTCGCGACGACCGACGGGCATCGGATCGACGGCTGGCCCGACGATCTCCCGACCCGCGGCACATTCGTACTTCTCGCCGACCCGGCGACGTTCCCGATCGGCGACTTCTTGCGCATCGGCGAGCGCCACGCTCCCGGACTCACCATCGTCGGCGGCCTGGCCGCGAGTCCGCCCACACCCGCGAGCGGATCGCTCGATCTCCGCGGCCTCGCGCCGCGCGACGTTCCTGGGCGCCCCGCGCTTCCCGCGCTCCTCGCCGTCGACGACGATGTGCGCGGGCGTGGGGCGGTCGGCGTCGTGATCGACGATTCGGTCCCGGTACGGACGGTCGTCTCGCAGGGCTGTCGCCCGATCGGTCAGCCCTTCACGATCACCCGCGCCGAGCACAACGTGATCCAGGAACTCGCCGGGCAACCGCCCCTCGAACGATTGCGCACGACGGTCGCCGGCCTCTCCGACACCGAGCACGATCTATTGCGTCACGGACTCCACGTCGGTCTCGTCGTCGACGAGCACCGGGTCGAATTCGGACGTGGCGACTTCTTGGTACGCAACCTGGTCGGCGCCGACGACACCACGGGCGCGATCGCGGTCGGCGAGGCGGTCGCGACCGGTCAGACCGTGCAGTTCCACGTGCGCGACGCAGCCTCGGCCGACGAAGACCTGGCCGCGCTGCTCGCGCCGGTCGACGGCGCCTCGGCGCTCCTCTTCACCTGTGCAGGGCGCGGTCACGACCTGTTCGGCGTCGCCGACCACGACGTGGATCTCGTCCAGGATCGCCTCGGGACGGTGCCGCTCGCGGGAATGGCGTGCGCCGGCGAGATCGGCCCGATCGCCGGGCGCCCGTTTCTCCACGGGTTCACGGCGAGCGTCGCGGTCTTCGGCTGACCGGTCGCTGCGGCCGCGGCCCACCGCAGCCTCCGGGATCGAAGATGCGGACGCCAGAAGATGCAGAGGCCCCGGCGCGGTCGCGCGTAGCCTCGCCGTTCGGCGGAAGGGGCCTTGGTGACCGATCCCGAACTGACGGAAGTCGCGCGCGACTCGCTGGAACGACGGGGAATCAACGTCGTGCGTGGTCTGGCGCTCGATGCCGTGCAACAGGCGAACAGCGGTCACCCGGGGACCCCGCTCGCGCTCGCCCCGCTCGCCCACGTCCTGACGACCCGCGTGATGCGCCACGACGCGTCGGCCCCCGACTGGCCCGACCGCGACCGATT
>SXJQ01000208.1 GCA_005779345.1 Actinomycetota bacterium | reverse complement strand
TCCCAACCCATCGGGTAGAAGACCTCGCGGCCGCGCATGCGTTGGTAGCGGGCCACGCAATCGGTGTGCGTGTAGCTGAACACGTGCCCGACGTGGAGCGAACCGCTCACGGTGGGCGGCGGGGTGTCGATGGAGAACACGTCCTCGCGGGGCCGGGTCCGGTCGAAGCGGTAGGTGCCGTTGGCATCCCATTGCTCCGACCAGCGACGTTCCAGTCCCTCGAGGCCAGGTTTGTCCGGAATGCGGATTTCTGGACGGGCCGGCATCCGCTGATCCTAGGGGCCCGACGCCGCGGTCTCCGTTCCAGAACCGTCACTCGGGAGATCGAACCACCGTGCTCCGGACCCACGCCACACCGCCCGCCCGATCGGTCGTTCCCGCCGCGTTCTCGTCACTGCGCGCGCGCCGTCGTTCGCCGGGAGCGAGTCCATCGGCAATACTGAGCGCCACTCCGGGCGGATCTGGGGTTCGCAACTCGATGAATCGTTTCTTTTTCTCGCGCGGTCGGCGTCGCATTCGGTCGTACGGCTCACTCTTCGTGGCCAGCGCCACGCTGTTCGGCGCGGCGCTGCTGCTGCCGGCCTCGACGGCCGACGCGCGCGGCGCGCAGTTCCTCGGCTCGGTCGCGGGGAGTTCCCAGACCTTCGACATCGTCGCGATCGCGCCGACGCCGTCGGGCGGCGGGTATTGGCTCCTCAACGAACGCGGCTTCGTCTTCGACTTCGGCGATGCCACGAACTACGGCGGCATGGGATCCAAGACCATCACCGCGCCGGTCGTCGACCTCGTCCCGACCCCGACGGGTCGGGGCTATTGGCTGATCGGGCGCGACGGCGGCGTGTACCACTTCGGCGACGCGCCGTTCCGCGGCTCGATGCGCGCCAAGGGCATCTCGGCTCCGATCGTCGGGGGCGCCTCCACACCTACCGGACGCGGGTACTGGCTCTTCGGACGCGACGGCGGCGTGTACAACCTCGGCGACGCCGCCTGGCGCGGGTCGATGCGAGCGAAGGGCACGAGCGCGCCCGTCGTCGGCGGCACCGCGACCAAGTCGGGCAACGGGTACTGGATGACGTCGCGCGACGGCGGCGTCTACAACCTCGGCGATGCTCCGTACTACGGGTCGATGCGCGGCAAGCACCCGAAGGGTCTCATCATCGACATCGCCCGCACGCCGAGCGGCAAGGGCTACTGGCTCGTCTCGACCGCCGGGTCGATCTACCACTTCGGTGATGCCAAGTGGCGAGGCTCGGTCGGCGGCAACCTGATGCTTTCCCCGGTCGCGTCGCTCGCCGCGAATGCGCGCGGTGGGTACTGGTTCCTCAGCCGCGACGGCGCCGTGTACACCGCGAGTGCCGAGGGCTACTTCACCGCGGATCCCAACGCTTTGAGCACCCGTCTCCAACGCATGCAGGTCGATCTGTTCATCCGCGTCAACCAGGAGCGCGAAGCGCGCGGGCTGCGACCGCTCGAATGGGATCCACAGCTCACCAAGCTCGCGATGAGCTGGTCCAACCACATGGGTGCGACCGGCTCGTTCGCGCACCAGGACTTCTCGGCGATCTTCCGCAATCCGGATTATGCGAGTCGCTACCGATCGCTGCGCGAGAACATCTACAACGGTACGGGCGACTGGCGGAGTGCCGGAGCGGCCCACGTCGCGCTCATGAACTCCGACCCGCACCGCAAGACGATCCTGACGCCCGAGCTGACGTCGATGGGGATCGGTGTCGCATGCCTCGGCGGACGCCTCTGGGTGACCGAGGAGTTCGGCGTCTGGCTCTCCAACCCGGCTCCGGTCTCGCGCTCGACCCCGCCGCGCGATCCGATCGTGCGCGACCAGCTCGACGGCGCCAGCTGCTGACCCCCGCGCTCGACCTCGAGGCCGTCTCGCTCACGATCGACGCGACACCGATCCTGCGCGACATCACCTGGCGCGTCGAACCGCACGAACGGTGGGTCGTCGTCGGTGCCAACGGCGCGGGCAAGACCTCGCTGTTGCGGATCGCCTCGCTGCACCTCCACCCGTCGTCGGGCACCGTTCGGTGCCTCGGCCAACAGCTCGGACGCTGCGACCTCCGCGCGTTGCGCACCCGCACCGCGCTGTCGTCGCCCGCGCTCGCCGCGCGTCTCGAGCCCACGATGACCGCGCTCGAGGTGGTGATGACGGCAATCCACGGCGCGCTTGCGCCCTGGTGGCACCACTACACCGACGACGACCGCGCCCGCGCGCGATCGCGACTCGAACGCTTCAACGTCGCTCGTTTCGCCGACCGCACCCTCGACACGCTCTCGGCCGGCGAGCGCCAAAAGGTCCTACTCGCCCGGGCCCTCGTGCGCGATCCCGAGATCGTCCACCTCGACGAGCCGACGAGCGGACTCGACATCGGCGCACGCGAGCAGGTGCTCGCCGACCTCACCGCGCTCGCGTCCGACCGCGACGCGCCCGCGATCGTCGTCGTGACCCACCACCTCGAAGAGGTTCCCGCCGGGTTCACCCATGCCCTCGTGTTACGCGATGGGCAGGTGCTCGCGCGAGGTACCGCGGTCGAGGCGCTCACGAGCGAGGTGCTGAGCGATTGTTACCGCGTGTCCCTCGCGGTCGAACATCGCGACGGACGGTTCACCGCACGGCTGGCTCGACCCGACTGACCCGACGAACGCGAGCGTGCCGGTCGCTACGCGCTGCGGCGGTCTTCGGCCTCGGTGATGAGCGTCGGAGCGACCTTGCGCAGCACGGTCTCTCGATCGACGACGCAGCGCACCACGTCGGTCCGGCTCGGCAGGTCGTACATGACCTCGAGCAGCACCTCTTCGAGGATCGCGCGGAGTCCGCGGGCGCCGGTGCCGCGTTGGAGCGCCTGCTCGGCGATCACCTCGAGCGCGTCGTCGGTGAAGACGAGCTCGACCTCGTCGAACAAGAAGAACTTCTGGTACTGGCGCACGAGCGCGTTCTTGGGCTCGGTCAGGATCCGCATGAGCGCCGCGTGGTCGAGGTTGTGGACCGCGCCGATCACCGGCAGCCAACCGATGAACTCGGGGATCAGACCGAACTTC